>CAMCXA010000011.1 GCA_945883115.1 Alsobacter soli | reverse complement strand
GTTTGTGATCCTAGATTTGCTTCTGGTGCGGGGCATTGGATAACCCGTGTAAAATGGGTTTTTCATCCTGAGAATTTATTTGATCTGATCAGTTTTGTTCCTTCTCTTATATTAGGCCCCGTGGCTGACCTGCGTTTCTTGCGATTGATGCGATTTGTTTTTCTATTTTTTCCTGGTGGCGGGGTGTATCAAGAAGCCAAGGAGTTTTGGGAAAGACACCGTTCCGAAAGTCTTCGGAAAAAAATCTATTTGCTGTTGTTCCAGCATAGCGATCTTGAGCCGCTCCAGCACTTTGTCGAACGCTTTTTGATGGTCGTGATTTTTTGTTCGATCATGTCGGTCATTCTCGAGTCGATGGTGTCACTCAATCGCTTTCACGATGAATTTCGTGTTCTTGACGCTGTCCTCGTTGCCATCTTTTCCGTCGAATATGTTCTACGCATCATCGTGTGCGTCGAGTCCCCGGAATTGAAGAATGCGCATTTCAGACATCTTCGTGGTGCGCTTCGCGGGACACAGATGATCGATTTACTGTCAATTCTCCCTTTTTATCTTTCGATCTTTCTGCCTTCGCATCTTGATTTACGCTTTTTGCGTGTTTTGCGGCTGTTTCCGGCGTTGAAGTTGATACGGTACAGTCGGGCATCCCGAACGCTCATCCGTGTTCTCAGTGAAGAATGGCCAGTTATTGCCGCGGCTATCTTCATCATGGGGATCTTCGTGATCATGACAGCAAGTATTGGATATATGCTTGAGCATGAAGCGCAGCCGGATAAATTTGAAAATATTCCACAGTCGATCTATTGGGCTGCAATCACGCTCGCTTCTGTCGGTTATGGGGACATCTCGCCACTGACGCCGTCCGGCCGGATTATGACCGTGCTGGCCGCTTTGATAGGTATTGGTATTTTTGCTTTACCGGCAGCAATCTTGTCCTCGTCTTTCATTGAGCAGATGCACCGGGATCGGGAAATTCTCCGAGAAGATATTCATGCGTCGATGACTTCTGGTGAACTTTCCAACGAACAACGGCATGAAATTCTCAAAAAATCTGAGGAATCGAGCCTTTCTGAAGCTGAGATCAATCGTATTATTGATCAGGAAATAATTCGTATTTCACGTGAAGTAAAACATAGACAAAACGAGCGGCTCGAATCTCTTCCGAGATGGCCAGATGATGCGGATGAGGCCTTCGAACAATTTCGTCATGGCGTGATTTGGCTTCGACGGACCCAATTTGATGCGATCAAGCAGGATGAAATTGAAGCTCTATTGAATAAGCCAGATGCAGCCACAGGGCGAGAGCGCGCAGTCTGGAAGGCGCTCAAGAACTCAGAATAAATTTAAAAAAGCAGGGGTCTACACATGGAAACGACATATCTGATCTGGGCTTTTAGCCTTGGAGCAATTTCGGCCGGATCAATGGTTCTTGGATCGATTGTCGGCATTTATCTGCCAATGTCGAATTCTCGTGTCGGTGCAATGTGTGGATTTGGTGCGGGCGCTCTATTTTCTGCCCTCGCGCTTGAACTTGTATCTCCCACTGTTGCCGGGCTTGCCTTGTCCGAAGGCCATGAACGGGCTGAGGCGATGGAGCACTTTATCATCTTGTTGATAGCTCTTGTCGTTGGCGGAATGATCTTTGTTACGATTGACCAGATTATCAGCAATCACGGCGGATACCTTCGTAAGGGTGCCTACGTAATTGCACAACATACCAGCAACAAATCACGACGCCGTGACGAGCTGATCAGATCGATCACAAATTCTTCTTTTTTTGGCAATTTACCGCCCGATCTTATCAGGGACCTTGTAACGAAACTCCATCCCCGCTTTCTTGTCGAGAACGAGGTCCTGTTTGATCGCGGCGATTCTTCGAACGAATTCTATATTGTTCGTGATGGCAGTTTGAAGATTTCTCATGCCGATGGCGGGAACCACACTGCTGAACGGGGAGATCTTGTCGGCGAGATTTCTTTTTTGTCTCATGGAGCTCATAGCGCTCAGGCTGTTGCTCAGCACGGCACCGTTGAACTTCTGGTGCTTCACAAAAGACAATATGAAGAATTGTCCAAAGATCATCCGGAACTGGTCAGTGCCGTCAAAGCGATGGCGGCCAAGCGTATCGAGGAGAATTTACATCAGATCGACCGCACCTATGTTCAAAAACAAGACTGGGCCAACATTGCCATCGAAGCTTTGACAACAGGCGGGGCAGAGATTCCAAGCTCATCGGACGTCAAGGCCATGCATGGCGAGCATAGCAATGCCGGCATGGCGATCTGGCTCGGAAATCTTCTGGATGTTATTCCGGAAGGGTTCGTTGTCGGGACCGTTATGTTGGCGATTGTCATTAAAGCATCGGCTGCCGGTGCTGTTTTGGGATTTATGGATGTTATTCCAGTCACTCTTGTTGGCGCGCTGTTTCTGGCCAATTTCCCCGAGGCTCTTGCTGCAAGCGTCAACATGAAACAGCAAGGCTTCAGCCCAAAGAGAATTATCTCTCTTTGGGTTTTACTAACGATCATTTGTGCCATTGTGTCGGCATTGGGGGCCTATCTTGGTGAAGAAATTCCTCATAGCTACCTGATTTTCGTTGAAGGTATTGCTGCGGGTGCGATGTTGACGATGATTGGTTCGGCCATGCTACCTGAAGCGGCTCATTTATCGACGCCCAATGTTGCTGGGTTCTCAACACTTCTGGGTTTTGTATCCGCTATAGGATTTAAGCTTTTTGAATGATGACACAGGGAAAGATGGATTTTCAAGAACGCTCTGAAGGGATTTCACTTGCAATACAGTCGTAGTTTTAGGGTCATTTCTGATCTTTACTTTTTTGCGATTGAATTCTGGCTTTCTCGCTTAAATTTGCTAAAGGAACATTTCTTTGGTTGCCTTACGTGCCTCAGCCTCTTAAACACGTTCAAACCGTGCCTTTGAAGCTGGACCGAACCCATGACCAACGTCCAAGATCAGGCAGCTGCGCGGCAAGTTGCCCCTCCGTTTCGTGATCTCGACGGAAATCTTGAGGAGCGTTTTGTCGAGATTGTTGCGGCTGCAGTTGAAAGCGGGGACAGCGAACTTCTCAGTGATCTTATTTCAGAGTTGCATGAGGCTGATCAGGCAACATTGCTTGAAGCGCTTCACTCGGATTTGCGCCCGACACTGATCGAATTGCTCGGCTCAGACTTTGACTTCGCAGCCCTCACAGAAGTTGACGATTCGGTTCGCGAGGAAATCCTTGAAGAGCTTGATACTGAAACGCTCGTCGAGGGTGTTCGTGAACTCGACTCCGATGACGCAGTTTACATCCTCGAAGATCTGAACAAAGAGGATCAGGAAGAGATCCTCGACGCGTTACCGGCGCTTGACCGAGTTGCGCTGCAAAAGAGCCTCGATTATCCGGAGGGATCAGCTGCCCGATTGATGCAGACTGATCTGATCGCAGTTCCACCATTCTGGACGGTGGGTCAGGTTATCGACCATCTCGGCGATACGACTGACCTTCCCGACTCGTTTTTTGAGGTTTTCGTTGTCGATCCTGGTTACAGGCTTCTCGGGAATGTGTTTCTAGATCGTTTGGTCCGTTCAAAAAGAACAGCACGCATCGAAGAATTGATGGCATCTGATCGGCGCCGGGTCTCTGTTGACGAAGATCGTGAAACCGTCGCATTGTTGTTCGGGCGTTACAATCTTGTTTCGGTGCCCGTTGTTGATGAAGCGGGCAGGCTCGTTGGCGTGGTTACAATCGATGATATCGTTGACGTCATCCAAGATGACGCGGACGACGAGATCAAGGCACTTGGTGGCGTTAAAGGCGACGAAGAACTATCGGATTCGATCTTTGCAACGGCCAAGAGTCGTTTTGGATGGCTGTTTTTGAATTTATTGACAGCGTTTTTGGCGTCGTCAGTTCTGGGGCTGTTCGAGCAGTCCCTCTCGAAAATGGTTGCCTTGGCTGTGTTGGCTCCCATCGTTGCAGGGCAGGGAGGAAATGCGGCGACGCAAACCATGACGGTTGCGGTGCGTGCACTAGCTACTCGCGAGCTCGGCGTAGCGAATGCTTTTCGCGTTACGATCCGTGAAACATTTGTCGGGCTTCTGAACGGGTTGGGGTTCGGGATTCTCGCTGGTGTCATCGCTGCACTATGGTTTGCAGACTGGAATATTGGTGTGGTGATTGCACTTGCGATGACAGTCAATCTAGTTGCCGGTGCCCTCGGCGGTATTCTGATCCCAATGACGCTTGAACGCTACAAGGCTGATCCGGCAGTGTCTTCAGGTGTTTTTGTGACGACCGTCACCGACGTCGTCGGCTTCTTCTCATTTCTCGGAATTGCAACCGTCTGGTTCAATTTGGCTTAGCGCTTGATACGTTTTAAGCGAAGCTCTTTACGGTTTCTTCATGAGTTTCGACCGATGTGAAGCCTGGGTCATGGGCGGAAGATTGGTATGTTTTTGTCGGCTTTCTATTTGGGCGCGCGTTTTGCCACTGTTTCAATTGTATTGGTGCTCGGAGGGTGCGCTTTTTTGGAGAAGGAACAGTATCCTGTTCCTGCCGATTATCCTATTCACGGTATTGATGTTTCCCGTTATCAGGGAGTTATTGACTGGAAAACCGTCAAAGAAGAAGGCCACCGCTTTGCCTGGATCAAGGCAACCGAGGGCGGTGATCATGCCGATGAGAAATTCGCGCTCAATTGGATTGCTGCGCATGATGCGGGTATCGCCCGCGGTGCGTATCATTTCTATTTTTGGTGTCGTCCGGTTCAGGACCAAATTAACTGGTTTATCAAAAATGTCCCTGTAGAGTCGGCGTCGTTACCACCCGTGCTGGATGTTGAATGGAACGGCGACTCTGAACTTTGTCCGAAAAAGGTACCCAAGGCGCAGGCGCTTGCGGCGATGAAAGCGTTTCTTGTTGCGATCGAGCGCCATTATGGCAAGCGACCTGTGATTTATACAACAATCGATTTCTATCGAGACGTCATCGTGGGTGATCTCCACGACTATTCCTTGTGGGTCAGAACCGTGAATGCGCACCCGCAACAGCGCTATCCGGGGCGTCGATGGGCGTTCTGGCAGTATACCGCCGAGGGGCGTGTTGCCGGCATCAAGGGAAATGTCGACCGGAACACATTTTTTGGTTCCGAGGAACAATGGCAAGCTTTCCTGAAAGGTCCGCAGGGGACGCCAGCCGCTTCCCAACCTATCATGCAGCCATTTAACGCTGCGTCTCTTTCCAATTTGAAGCTTTGAAATAGGGAGCATTCGAGGGAGGTAAAGGTTCTAATCCCCGGATGGAATCTGATATTTTTTCGCCAATCATGATCGCCGGTGCATTCAGGTTTCCGGTTGTGATTTGCGGCATGATTGATGTATCAGCGATGCGGAGACCCTCAACGCCAATCACGCGACCCTCCGGATCAACGACGCTTGCAGGATCAGCCTTATCGCCCATACGGCATGTTCCGGATGGGTGGTAGGCGCTCTCGACTTTTCTTTTTACGAAAGCATCGATTTGTTCGTCGGTGACGCAGTCACGACCCGGTTGAAGTTCCTCGCCGCGATAGGGAGCAAATGCTTGCTGGCCGAAGATTTCTCTGGTCAGGCGGACACATGCACGCATTTCAATCCAGTCATCTTCATGACTGAGATAATTGAACCGGACTTTTGGCGCTTCAAGGGCGTTTTGTGATGCCAGGCGGACCCAGCCACGGCTTTTCGAGCGCATAGGACCTACATGGGCCTGAAAACCATGAGCCTCGGCTTTGACGCTTCCGTCATAGGCGATCGCAGCGGGCAGAAAATGGTACTGAATGTCTGGATAGGGAACGCCGGGGCGGCTCCTGATAAACCCGCAACTTTCAAAATGATTTGTGGCGCCCAGCCCGTCTTTGCGGAGTATCCACTGCATCCCAATCAACGCTTTCGAGAGCAAGTTCATGGATGAGTAAAGCGTTATTGGTTGGGTACAGGCTTGCTGGAAATAAAATTCGAGATGATCTTGCAAGTTTTCGCCAACTCCCTGGCGATCAGCGATAATTGGGATCCCATATGATCGCAGTTCGTCGGCAGGGCCGACACCCGATATTTTGAGAAGATGCGGCGAATTGATCGGGCCACCCGCGAGAATGATCTCGCGGTTTGCGCTAATCGTCCTTTCCTCGCTACCAAGATGGTAGGAGACGGCTATGGCACGCTGATCCCTGAAAAGAACTTTAGTCGCCTGAGCCCCCGTGATGACGTGAAGATTGGGTCGCCGCATGGCAGGCTTGAGGTAGGCGCTTGCGGCGCTCCAACGGCGACCCTTGTAGATCGTTCGATCCATTCGACCGAAGCCTTCTTGCTGGTGGCCGTTCACATCGTTTGTTGCGGGATAGCCCGCTTGCTGTGCTGCTTCGACAAAGACTTTGTAGAGCGGATTATTCATCGGTCCATAACTTGTATGCAGGGGACCGTCAGCTCCACGATAGGTGTCACCACCCTCCGCACGGCTTTCAGCACGGCGGAAATAGGGAAGGACATGGCGGTAGCCCCACCCTTTGGCACCTAGATGTTCCCATTCCTCGTAATCGAGTGCATTACCGCGGATGTAGACCATGCCATTGATTGACGAGGATCCACCTAAAACCTTGCCGCGAGGAAGATCCATTCGGCGTCCATCGAGATAAGGTTCGGGCTCGGTATGATAGCTCCAATTATATTTCGGCATGCCCATCGGGATCGAAAGGGCGGTCGGCATTTGAATGAGCACTGAACGGTCACTGCCACCAGCTTCGAGGATGGCAACCGTGGATTTTCCGTCCTCTGTCAGGCGATTAGCAATGACGCAACCGGCAGAGCCTGCACCAATAATGATGTAATCAAAACTTGCTGCACTTACAGAGCCGATCGATCCAGACATAGGTGCAACTTTTTTCAAAGACATGAAATCTATCTTTTCAGAAAGCCACCTGCACCCGATCCGTCAATGCCAAAAACCGACGGGAATTTCGCAAGATACGTCGTCAATAGCGAAGTGCATCGTAAATTGCCTTACAAAGAGCAGAAACCATAGCCGTCATGATCTATGTTGATCCATTCTGCTATTTGATCTCGATCCGTCTTGCCCGCATCAAAAATTTCGGTATGGTCACATGCGTTGTTTTACCTTGGGGGATCAAACGATGAAAAAGATTGTTTTGGCGGCAGCTCTCGGGCTTGTTGCATGTCATGGTGCGCTTGCCGCAGGCGAGAAGATTGCGGTCGTAACGCCTTATCTTTCAGCGGTTGCGACTGCTGAAATGGTCAATGGTTTCAAGAAAGAAGCGGCTGCAAAAGGTTGGACAGTTGATGTTGTCGACACCGCGGGTGATATGGGCGCTTTTGCGAGCCGGATTGAGGATGTGGCAGCAACAAAGCCGGCCGGAATCGTTCTGGTTTCCGTGAACCCCGAGCAGGTGCAGGCACAGGTCGATAAGGCCGCTGCAGCGGGTATTCCCGTCGTCACGATTGATGGCGCGAAAAACAAGTCGGTTGTAACAAATGTCACATCAGACAATTACGTACTCGGCAAGACGATGTCAGATTTCCTGTTCAAGGCAATTGGCGGCAAGGGCAATATTGTTCGTTTCTTTCATTCAGCACATCCTGGCGTTCGCCAGCGTGAAATCGCACTTGATGATGCATTGAAGGCGAACTCCGCTATCAGGGAAGTCGGGAAATATTATGTTCAAGTCCCCGGCCAGGTAGAGAATTCGCGGACTGCCATGGATTCTCTCCTGCTGGCGAATGCTGGGGACGGCGCGATTAATGCTGTCTGGGCGGCGTGGGACGAACCGGGTATCGGTGCAAAACTCGCTATTGATGCTGCTGGACGGAAGGGGATCGTGATTGCAGGTATTGACGGCAATCCGCAGGCGATTGATCTGATTAAGGGTTGCACAGCCTATATCGGGACGGTTCGGCAGGGATTTGGTGATATGGCCAAGATTGCAGCTGATCAACTGGGTAAGGTGATTGGTGGTGGTAAATCCGACAAGGACGAACTTTACGCTCCAGTAGAGCTGATCACGCGCGAGAGCCTCGGTGTTAAGTGTAACTGATACCTAAAAATGGGCGAAGTTGAACCAATATTCTTTACGGACGAACGATTGGGACCTGACTTCGCCTTTTTCTCTCAATGTTTGAACCGGGGGCTGGGCTATTGACACGCGGCGGCCTCCGGCAATACGGCGTACTTATTGCTCTTATCCTTTTATGCTTGGTTTTCTCAGCCATTGCGCCGGATGCTTTTGCGACGCGTGCAAATCTGATCAATTTATTACAGCAAATCACCACTCTCGCCATTATAGCAACTGGTGCGACCTTCGTCATGGTTATTGGTGAATTTGATCTCTCTTTCGGTTTTACTGCCTCGCTCGCGGGGGTAATGGCCTTCTATTTGTTTGGGAATGGATTTCCTGTTCCAATTGCAATGGTGATTGCTTTGTTCACCGGCGCGCTGGCCGGATTAGCCAATGGGCTGTTTGTTGCCAGATTCGAAGTGCCTTCTTTTGTCGCAACTCTTGCTGTGGGTACAATCCTGTCCGGCTGTGCATATTGGCTTTCGGGCGGTGCCAGCATGTTTTCGGGCGTTCCGGAAAGCTTCAAATCTCTGGCAAGAGGTGATTTTTTCGGCTTTCCCGTGCTGTCACTTTGGATGGTTGCTGTGCTGAGTGTGTCGGCTGTGATTATGTCGACGACACCGTTTGGTAGACGTCTGCAAGCCTTGGGCGCCAACCCGGTTGCCGCTCATCTTGCGGGTCTGCCGGTTTTTCGTGATCGGGTTACAGTATTCATAATCGGCGGGTTTTTATCGGCGCTTGCGGGATTGCTTCTGTCAGCCCGACTTGGCAGCGTGCAGCATACGATGGGCGAGGGGCTCTTACTTCCGGCCTATGCCGCGGCATTTCTGGGCGCAACGGCCTCACGTACCGGGACACCTAATATTGGCGGCGCGTTTCTTGGCGTTACAATTGCTGGAGTTGTCGTCAACGGCTTGACGATTATCGGTGTTGAACCCTTCGCGCAGAAAATGGTGACGGGCGGGATTATTCTCGCCGCAGTCATGTTGCGACGTGGGAGTGGAAAGTAGGCCATTATGTCCGAACAGATTTTGGCTCTTGATGTTGGCACTTCTGCTTTAAAGGCTGTTCTGTTTGAGCCAGCGCGCGGTATTTTTGCCATGTCTGAAGCCGGTTATGGCTTGCAGAAAGAGCAACATCGCCAAGATCCGTCTTTGTGGTGGGAGGCGGTTGTCGATGCAGTTGCGCGGCTACCAAAAGGTCACATTTCGGCAATTGTGCTTTCGGGCACCATGGAAAACCTTATTCCGGTCGATCACACAGGAAACTCTTTGTTTCCGGCTATTTTGTATTCCGACCCGTGTGGCTCAACGTTTCTGGAGCAGATGGCTGGAGAGTTGAATGATGCGGCAAAGATTATCGGGAATTCGCCGGAACCTTTGATGACGGTGTTTAAATGGGGATGGTTTTCTGCCAACCATCCAAGCGAAGCAGGAAAGACGGCCTGTATTCTACCCGGAGCGAAAGACTTTATTGCATGTCGTTTGACCGGACGTTTTGTGACTGATCCCGTTACTGCAACGACAACTGGATTAATGGATATACGCACGCGGCAATGGGCGCGCGCTCTGACTGATCTCGCAGGCTTACAAGAGGAAATGTTGCCAGCAATCGAACCTGCATCGGCGAAAATCGGGTCGCTGACCACCGAAGCAGCGAGAGCGCTTAGTCTGACCGCTGGAATCCCGATTATCAATGGCTGCGGTGACGCAGGTGCAACGACACTCGGTTCCTTCTGTGATGAGGAAGGTGATGTGAGCCTGTATTTGGGGACCTCGGGTTGGGTTGCCCGTGTGGCGTCCGAGCAATCGCTGGATTCAGACCGACCAGTTTACCGCCTTGCGCATCCGTCCATCACGAAGATCATCGAAGTTTTACCAATTTTGTCTGCGGGGGCTGCAACCGCTTGGTTGAGAAATTTGCTCGGAAAAACGCTTGAAGAGTCTGAAATCTTACTGGTTGAAGCTGATCGAAATCCGCCGAATTTGGTATTTTTACCATATTTGGCCGGGGAACGCTCACCCTTCAGTGACTTGGCCGTTCGGGCTAGCTTTGTGGGGCTGGATACAGCGCACGGTGCTGCCGAGTTGGCTTACTCCGTTCTGGAAGGTGTTTCTTTTGCGATACGGAGAAATCTGTTGGCGCTTGATCCTATTGGGCAGGGGCAAGTCACCCTGGTTGGCGGTGGTGCAACAAGTCGCGTCTGGCCTCAACTGATTGCCGACATTTTAGAGAGACCAATCAGTGTCTTATCTGATCCAGCCTCAGCAACGTCGCTTGGAGCCTGTCGGATCGCCGCCCATGCTTTGGGTTGGCAAGTATCAGAAGGCCTATCGAGCTGGATTATTCAGCCGCGAGCAGAGCGGTTTGAACGCCTGAGGCGGCTTGGGGGCATTTTTGATGAAGGAACAGTATTTGCACGTTCAATTGCTCACCGGTTGCGTGGATGACAAGCACTCATTTTGAGTGATTTGATGATGAAAAACATGCGTGCCGCGGCATCTTGTTTAATGACAATTCGTCGGGCTTTGATAGTGTATCTAATGTAATCGAAGGGGAGGGAACATCATGGCTTTGAAGCGCATGATCGTCGAGATCGGAATGGGTACCGATCTGACGGGAGCAGATTATACAAAGGCCGCAGTTCGCGCTCTCAGGGATGCGTTGTGGCATAATTCACTGACAATTGCCGATGCCCTCGGTCAGCATGTAGACGCTATGCAGGTCAAGGTCACCATTGGTGTTCCGAAGCCCGATAAAGTGGATAAAGCAGCTGTAGCTGCCGTTTTGCCGCATGGCACCGGAGAGGTCGAGGTTGTTGAAGGTGGCCTCGAGATCATGAACGATGCCGGAACTAATTTGACGGTCATCGCAAATGCTGCAGCGGTTGTTTATCTTGATATTCCGGAGAAATAAGTCATGGCATTAAAACGCATTATCCTTGAAATGGGCCATGGCAATGACATGCATGGTGGAGATTATACCAAGGCCGCTCTTCGGGCGGTCCAAGACGCCATTCATCATAGCTCGCTTCCCTTTCTTCGCACGTTGAAGGTGGAACCAGCCTCTATGCAGATTGAGGTGACGATTGGTGTTCAGAGACCTGATAAGGTTGATGGCGCTCAGGTTGCGGCCAGTTTGCCTCACGGGCAGGTCAAGGTGAACGTCGTCAAAGGTGGCCTAGATGTGATTGACGAGGAACGCGGCGGCGCTTCTGTCATTGCAACTGCAGCAATCGCGGTTCGACTTGATCTCGAAAAGCATCTTGATCATTCAGCCTAATAGCAATCAGAAATGTCGAACGGGAGCTAGATCCTGAAATTTAGCGGTTCCGTACGGCACTGAACGCTTCGGGTGTATCGAGGTCGATTGTCACAGCGTCATCGGAAACAATGACCTCGACGACTTGATCCCGGTGCATTTCGAGAAGTTTTCTTGCACCGGAATCTCCTGTGAGTTCAGATGCTGCATGAAAAAGCGAACGCGCAAGCAGAACTGGGTTACCCCATTTCTCCCGATAGCTTGGTACCACGGCAAGACATTCAGGCGTCGCGCGAAAAGCATCCATCAATTTTTGCAGAACGGTAGGGGTCACGAGCGGCATATCGCCCAGCATAACAATTGCGCCATCGACTTCTTCAGGCAACGCCCTGAGTCCTGCTTGAAGCGAGGTTGAAAGACCCTTCGCGAAATCCGGATTAGTCACACACTGAACGTCGAGATCAGCAATTTCGGCAATTATCCGTTCAGATTTATAACCAACAACGACAAAGATGGGCGACGCGCCGGATTTGATCGTTGTTTCGACGGCAATTCTGATGAGCGATTCGTCAGAAAACTTTTCGAGAAGTTTGTTCGTTCCCATCATTCGGGATGATCGGCCAGCTGCCAAGATAATTGCAGCAATATGCGCCGCGCTCGACTTCATTGGTTTAGTCCTGTGGCCCGGCATTAGGATCACGGAGATGGCCGCGCTGGACGATCTCCATAAGCAATCCTCCGACGCCAAGTTTCGTTATGTCAGATTTGCGGACTGCGATATCTGCCATCAAGCGTTGAAGAACCCAGTCAAATCCGTTCTCTTTGGGGCTTCTTGCGCAGCCGGGCGCGCCTAAAACGGGCTTGCCATGCAATTCACCTATCAGCATCAAGTTCCCGGGATCCACGGGCATTCCAAAATGCTCGATCCGACCACCTGCAGATTCAATCGCGCTCGGGATAACGTCGCGGCGATCAGTAATTGCCGATGCACCGAAGACGATCACGATGTCTGCGCCATCAGCAATGACCTCTTTGAGGCTAGCTGCCAAAATCTCACGGTCATGGGGAATTCGGATATCGGTGTCGACTGTTACCCCTGCAGGGGCAAGACGGCCTTCCAGCACTGCAATCGTCTTGTTGATGACACTCGTTTTTAAGCCTGGCAAGAGTGTCGAAATTGCTGCCACGCGCTTCGGAAGAAATGGACGAACGGCGATAACACTCTCTCCGCCCAAGGCAGAGATCGCTTTTTCGAAAATTGATTTTGGAACTGCAAAGGGAATAATTTTGACCGTGCCGATCATTTCGCCGCGTTCAACCGCACGAAGATGAGGTAGAGTGGCAAATGTGATTGCTTCGTCAATCGCGTTTAGACGATCAATCGCAGGGACGTTCAACTCGAGCACTCCTGCCGACTCTGCGAACAGATTGGTTCGTCCGGTTGTTGGTCGATCAAGGCGGATGTGCGCACCGGAGAGCGCTTTAGCCAATTGCTCGGCTGCCTCATTTTCGAGAATGTCATCGGCATCGGGTAATGCGACGATGACTGAGGCGACCCCTTCCGCCAATAGCGAAGAGATATCAGACGACGAAAAATGCATACCTTTCTTTATTGTAAGGTTTGCTAAGCGCACAGAATGGGCAGCTATTGCGCCGACAGCACTTTCGGTGGGGATTGGTCCGAATTTCAACGGGTCGCCCTCGTGCCATCAGCTTTGAGGCGGAGGGAGGCAGTTATCTCGCCCAATATCGATAGGGCGATCTCGGCGGGACTGATTGCCCCGATTGGGAGGCCGATAGGGGCTTTGATGCGGGAGATATCGGTATCCGAAAAACCTTCGGTTCGAAGGCGTTCCAAGCGACTTCCATGGGTTTTGCGTGAGCCAAGCGCACCGATATAAAACGCATCTGATCGAAGGGCATGGAAAAGTGCCGGATCGTCAATTTTCGGGTCATGCGTCAGCATCACATAGGCCGTATAGCGATCGGCTCCGAGCATTTGAAGTGCTTTGTCAGGCCATTCCGCGATCAAGGTTACGTCCGGAAAGCGCTCGGGGGATGCGAACGCCGTTCTTGGGTCGATAATGATCACATCGTGCCCGAGTTGCCGCGCCATTGGGACCAGCGCCTGACTAATATGCACCGCACCAATCGCGATGATCCGGACAGATGGCGCCTGAACCGTCAAAAAAACTTGACCAGTTTCGGTCTCGATCATGCCGCTCCGGCCCATTCTCAGCGCATCTCCCAGATGGGCGCCGAGCGGATCGTTTAGAATATCTGCTTCCAAAACAAGGCGTTGTGTACCTTTTTTAATGTCCGTAACGAGTACGGCTGCACGACGAGCCGCGCGTTCCGCGTTTAGTTTTGTGAGAATTCGAAGATCCATCAGAGAACCTTCTCGACATAAACATGGATCTTGCCGCCGCATGAGAGACCGACCCGCCACGCTGTTTCATCGGCGACGCCGAATTCGAGCATTTTGGCTGTACCACTCTCGATCACGTCGATTGCCTCGGAAATAACCGAGCCCTCAACGCACCCGCCGGAGACGGAGCCGAGGAAATTTCCGTCTTGGTCAATAATTAGGTGACTGCCGACGGGGCGGGGGGCCGAGCCCCATGTCTCCATTACAGTAGCCATGGCAACACCGCGTCCTTCGAGACGCCACATCTCGGCCTGCTTCAGGATATCGTCATCAGTAGAAATCATCTCGATGCTCCTTCGCCAAAATAAGCTTTGATCAACATTCTAGGTGAACCGGATTGCTTCGTGATCTAAACATAGGGTCTAGGCGACCTGTTTCAACCATCGCTTGGGATTTGCGGCTTCGGAAACATCCTTTGAAAGTGCTTTTACCAACGTTTCCATTGCATTCAGGTTATGAATAGGCCGGAATTCGTCAACATGAGGCAGAATTGCCCGGATACCGCTGGCGCGGGCTTCAAAGCCGTCAAAGCGTAAGAGGGGGTTGAGCCAGACGAGCTTGTGGCAGGAGCGGTGCAGGCGATCGATTTCCAGCCGTAATTCATCGGTATCATCGCGTTCCAGTCCGTCTGTGAACAAAAGGACGGTTGCGCCTTGGCCTAGAACGCGGCGGGACCATTCCCGATTGAACCGATGCAAACTCGTGCCTATACGGGTGCCGCCGGACCAGTCCTGCACTTGGGACGAGCACAGTGCGAGCGCTTCATCGGGATCGCGATGGCGGAGCGAGCGAGATACATTGGTCAAACGGGTGCCGAACAAGAATGTGTGAACACGCCGCCTTTTGTCGGTTAGTGCATGAATAAAATGAAGAAATAGCCGCGTATAGTCCGCCATTGAACCGGAAATATCGCAGATTGCGACGAGTGGCGGTGGCTTTTCAACAGGCGCGCGCCATGCGAGATCGATCACGGCGCCGCCATTTCTCAGCGAGCGGCGAAAGGTGCGGCGTGTGTCGATCATTTTTCCTTGGGTCGAGGGAACCAGACGGCGGGTTTTGCGGCGGTCATCGGGCAGTTCTAGACGATCAATGAGGCGGCGGGCTTTGGCGATCTCCTCGGCCGTCATCTGCGCAAAATCCTTGCTTTGAAGGACTTCCCGCTCGGAAATGGTCAATCTGGCTGAAAACTCGACCTCTTCCTCCTCCGGAGGTGGTTCGTTCGGCTTGGTTTTCAGGAGGGCTTCGGCTGCACGAAGGGCACCGGCTTCCTTCTTCTGGGGTTTGTCATCCTTGGCGGCGGGAGAGAAGGGGGAGAGAGTGGCTATAATCTTCTCGATTAGGGCCTTTCTGCGCCAAAAAATGCGGAAAGCCTGATCAAAAACCTCGGAATGTTCATGTTTTTTGACAAAAATAGCGTGGAGCGTCCAGTAGAAGTCGACGCGGGTGCCGATATGGGCAGCTTCGACGGCCTCTACGGCGTCGATGATTGCTCCCGGGCCGACCGGAAGCCCGGCGTCGCGCAAGGCGCGAGCAAAATAGGTAATGTTTTCAGATAGTTTCCCGGTCATATTGAAGTATGATCCCCGTTAAATCCGGACAGCATTAGCGGCTGATTTGACCTCGTCGAGCATGGCTTTCACAGCGGAACCCTGCATTTTCTGGATGTCATCCTGGTACTTCAGAAGCACACCAAGCGTGTCGGAGACGAGGGTCGGGTCGAGGGCGACGGCATCAAGTTCGACGAGGGCTGTGGCCCAGTCAAGCGTTTCGGCAACACCAGGAACCTTGAACAAATCCTGCTTTCGGATGGCTTGGACGAAGGAAACGATCTCACGGGAGAGTTTTTCGGGCGATTTCGGGGCTTTTGCGCGCAAAATCTCGAGTTCGCGCTCTGCATTCGGATAGTCGACCCAGTGATAGAGGCAGCGGCGCTTCAGGGCGTCGTGGATCTCGCGTGTCCGGTTCGAGGTGAGGATCACAATGGGGGGATGGGGTGCTTTGACAGTACCAAATTCCGGGATAGTGACTTGAAAATCACTCAATATTTCAAGAAGATAAGCCTCGAATGCTTCGTCGGTGCGGTCGAGCTCGTCGATCAGGAGAACAGGTGGTCCGGCGACGTCGGGTGTCAGCGCCTGAAGGAGGGGACGGCGGACGAGATAGCGCTCGGAGAAGATGTCCTGCTCGAGCTTGGTCCGGTCGACGCCGCCCTCGGCTTCGGAGAGGCGGATGGCCATCATCTGGGCGGCGTAGTTCCACTCGTAGACGGCGGATGAGACGTCGAGTCCTTCGTAGCATTGAAGACGAATAAGTGAGCGATTCAAAGTACTTGCGAGGACTTTTGCAATCTCGGTTTTGCCTACGCCGGCCTCGCCTTCAAGGAGGATGGGGCGGCCCATTTTGATGGCGAGGAAGAGAACTGTCGAGAGGGAACGATCAGGGATGTAATCGCCGCTCCGAAGCAGATCCTGCATGGCGTCGATGGAAGTCGGTGGGGAGATCATCGTCATGTCGTAACCCATAAATTATTGATAAATATTGGTTTTTTAGATTGTATCGAAAGTCATCAGCGTGATGACAGCCTGAAACGTTTTGTCGTTTTAACGTCTTGCCACCGAATTTGAGTGGCGTAAAGGCATTGCTCCAACGTTGGACCGCGTTGGACGGAACAACAATGGAAAAAGGGCGGTAACAGAGGCAGGATGTCCACCCCTTATTACCGCCCTTGTCTCCAACGTTGGAATTTGCGGTTTCCGACCTAGTGAATGTGGTCGGAAATCAGCTTGTTTGTCTCTTTGGATTTCTCCATCTGAACCATGTGCCCGGCATCGCCCATGACGTGGACACTTGCCTTGCCCTTCAAGGTCTCGGTGTGTGCCGCAGGGATGATGTGATCGTCCGTGCCATGAATGGCGAGGATCGGAACACCAGATGCCGCCGCGGCATCACCCAGCTTTTCTGCCTGATGGCCGCCCTTGAAGACGGTGTCAGCCAGATGGCGCAGAACATCGGTCACATTGTCGAGACGTTTGGACTTGAGAATGTCGTCGATCATCTGACGCCCGACGAGTGAGCGGTCGAAGAACAACTCCTCGAGAAACGGCTTGATCTCGCGCCGGGACTCGGAGCCGATGAAGCCGTCAATGTAGCCCATGTTGATCTCGTTGCCGAGACCTGCCGAACCGATCAGGGTGATTGTTTTCACCCGTTTCGGTGCGGTGATCGCTGTCTTCATGGCAATCGCGCCACCGAGCGAATGGCCGACGAGATTGGCCGAGTCGATGGAAAGAGCGTCCATGAACTCCAACACGAACTTTGACAGTCCGGCCAAAGAGGCATCGGTCAGGGATTTGACCGAGCGTCCGTGGCCGGGAAGATCGACCGCGTAGACAGTATGGTTTTCGGCCAAGGTATTGACGTTGAACAACCAATTGTCGAGGTCGCCGCCGAAGCCGTGGATGAAGAGAAGGGTTTTGCCGCCGTCGCCATATTTAGCATAGCGGACCGTGCCGATTGGCAGGTCGATATACTCATAGGCGTCTTTCTCGGCTTCGCCCTCCTCGTCAACAGCAGGCGGAACATAGCTTGCCAGAAACGCGTCGATCTCTGAATCGCTGACAGAGTCGTCGGCGATGACAGCGAGGAGCTGCTTAACCGGATAGACGGTATCCACTTCGCCGACGATGCGCCGAAGCGTGCCGGAGTCGGTTGCTTCCACCGCGCTGGCGATCTTCTCGGTTTCAACTTCGAGAAGTTCGTCCCCGACGCTGATCTTCGCTCCTTCTTTGGCAAGCCATTTGACGACTTTGCCTTCCGACATCGAGAGGCCCCATTTGGGCATCACGATCATCTTGATCTGAGAGTCTGACATTATGTGGTACCTTTGATTACTTCATGGTTCCGCGGACGGCTTCAGCAATTGCTGCCGCGCTCGGGATGTACAGATCTTCAAGCGTTGGCGAGAATGGAACCGGTGTATGCGGCGCTGTAACAGCCCGCGGTGCCGATTTCATGGCTTTGAACGCATGTTCCATCACACTTGCGATGACGTCCGACGCAATCGAGCAGCGTGGATTGGCTTCGTCGACTGCGACCAAGCGTCCTGTCTTCTCGACGGATTCAATCACCGTGTCGAGATCGATCGGGGAGAGCGTCCGAAGATCGATAACTTCGACGTCGATCTTTTCCTTCGCCAAGGTTTCAGCCGCTTCAAGCGCGCGGTGAACCATGAGGCCGTAGGTCACGATTGTTGCGCTCTTGCCTTCACGCGAGATCGCAGCTTCACCGAACGGGATCGTGTAGGATTCGGCTGGAACATCGACAGCATGCGTGTAGAGGTTCTTGTGCTCGCAGAAGATCACGGGATCATTGTCACGGATCGACTGGATCAAAAGGCCCTTCGCGTCATAGGCGTTCGACGGACAGACCACTTTCAAGCCCGGAATATGGGTGAAGAGGGGGGTCAGCATTTGTGAATGCTGCGCTGCCGCGCGGAAACCGCCGCCGACCATGCCGCGAATAACGACCGGTGTCTGTGCCTTGCCGCCAAACATGTATTTGAACTTTGCGGCCTGGTTGAAGATCTGGTCGAAGCAGACGCCCATGAAGTCGAGGAACATCAGTTCCGCGACAGGACGAAGACCGCAGGCGGCTGCGCCGACCGCCGCTCCGATATAGGCCGACTCGGAGAGTGGGGTATCCATGACGCGTTTCGCGCCGTATTTTCCGATCAGTCCCTTGGTGACGCCCAAAACGCCGCCCCAGGCGTCTTCTTCGCCCTGCGCGCCTGCGCCACCGGCAATGTCTTCACCCATGATGATGACAGTCGGGTCGCGACGCATTTCGAGGTCAAGCGCCTCGTTGATCGCGTCTTTCATGCTTAGAATGCGTGCCATGTTATCAATCCTTCAATTTTTATACTGCGAGAGATCGCGCTCAGTAGCTGACATAAACGTCGGTCAACAGTTCCTTGGCAGAAGGCAATGGATCCTTCTTCGCCCTTTGAACTGACTCTTCGATCGTGTGCATCACTGCCTTGTCGATCTTTTCGAACTCCGCGTCCGAGATCACGCCTGCACCGCCGACCCGCTTGCGGAAGATCTTGATGCAATCCTTGTTGGCGCGGTTCTCTTCGTTTTCGCCCTTGGCACGATAGGTCTGGGCATCGCCTTCGAAATGGCCGAAGAAACGGACCATTTTGCACTCGAGGAATGCAGGACCACCGCCTTCGCGTGCGCGCTTGATGATTTCACCGGCGGCTTCGTGGACGGCGAAGAAATCAGTGCCATCGACGGTGACGCCCGGAATGCCGAAGCCGGCTGCGCGGTCGATATAGCTGTCAACGGCAACCGCGTAATCGATCGAGGTCGATTCAGCGTATCCATTGTTCTCGACGACAAAGATCACCGGAAGGTTCCAGACGGCTGCGAGGTTCATGCTCTCGAGCACGGTGCCCTGGTTCGACGCGCCGTCACCGAAGAAGGTAATGCCCACGCCACCATCGCCACGGTATTTCGACGCCAGAGCCGCGCCGCAAATCAACGGTGCGCCAGCGCCGAGAATGCCGTTTGCGCCCATCATGCCTTTTGACAGATCGGCAATGTGCATGGAGCCGCCCT
Source organism: Alsobacter soli (assembly GCA_945883115.1). Taxonomy (GTDB): domain Bacteria; phylum Pseudomonadota; class Alphaproteobacteria; order Rhizobiales; family Beijerinckiaceae; genus CAIUPE01. The sequence continues at coordinate 34,846 of CAMCXA010000011.1, read as the reverse complement.
TGCCGCGGCAGGAACCCGTGACCTTGCCGTAAATCTCTGCCATCATGCCGTTGACATCGACGCCCTTGGCGATGCAATGGCCGTGGCCGCGATGGGTCGATGCGATCCGGTCCTTGTCTTCGAGATGCATCATGATGCCGGTGCCCGAGGCTTCCTCGCCAGCGTAAAGATGCACGAAGCCCGGAATGTCGCCCTTGGCGAATTCGACGTGAAGACGTTCCTCGAATTCGCGAATCGTCTTCATCTTTGTGTAGGCTTCCAGAAGCTTTTCCTTCGGAAGCGGGAATGGATTGTTGCTCATCGATATTTCCTCCTTTTTGAAGCTCATTGGCTCGCTTGAGTGATTGCTGCGCTAAGTCCGCATCAACCCGTTTCTTGACGCGTACTGCATCACTGCAGACACGTTAATCGTTCTGAACGCATTGTTGACGAGTGTGATCGACACATCGTCATTCTGATCGAAAGCCAGTTCGCGCTCTCCGTCAAGCGCGATCGTGCCCGCTGGTAAATCAAGCTTCGCCGGAACGCCGGCTTTCATTCTTTGCCATGAGCCGATGCCGATGGGGCCGATGATACCAGGCGCAAACGGGACTTTGAGAATTGTCTTGGCTTCATGGTGCGGGACAATCTTGACGACGAGGCCGTCGGGATCGTCCCGGGTGACAGGTTCGAGCAATCCTGCAATCGCGGACATGCCGATAACTTCGGGATCGGAGAAGGTGACATAGAGTTCGCGGAAATTTTCCGGCTTCCAGAGCGCCTTTGCGCCGACAAAACGCTCGGTGACAATGGCGACGTCTACAATCGCGATATCGCGGATCGCGTCGCCGATCTGGATGTCGATGCGCTTGTTCGATTGAAAGGCAATGTCGGCCGGGACTTTTCCGCTGACGGCCAAGCCGGTTGCAAGCCCCGTGATCGTCGGTTCGCGATGTTCGGGGAATGCGTTGTTGGTGCCCGTTGAAATACCCGAAATCGGAATGTCCCCGCATTGCGAGACGACCGCACGGTGGGTGCCGTCGCCGCCCAGAACGACAATGGCGGCGCAGCCGGCCTCGCGCATTTTCCGGGTTGCGAGCAAGGTATCCTCAACCGTGGACGTAATATCCATGCGGATATGGTTCAATTGCGGGAAGATGTCTTCCTTCAGATTGGCAGCGCGCTCATAGGCCCGATTAATGTGGCGCCGGATGCCGCTCTTCTCCGGCATCATCAGGACATTGGTGATGCCGCAGGAGGCAAGTGCGGAGAGAACGCGCAACACGATATTGGCCCGGTCGGTGACCTGAAGCGTTGACGCATTCGCCACCACGCGCCGAATGTCGCTGGCGGAAACAGGATTTGCGATAATTCCTACAAGCGGAGCCATGAATGCATCTCAAACTACAGTGGAGAGCCTGTGAAAAGGTGGAGCAAAGAGTGTGCCATTGGGGAAAGGCTGAAAAATGTCTCGTTCAAGGTCAAAATTTACTGATTTTGCCTAAAATCGCGTTTTATCCGGTGGTATTTTGCAACAGATGTGGCGTCAGTCGTGCCACATCTGTGGCGTATTCGGGCCGGTGTGGTGTGCTGCTGATGCATGAGTGCGGGCGTGCCTTCATGCACCAGCTTGGACCTCAAAGACCATCAAAAGCAGCGAGCGCGCGGGCGGCGTAAACGGCGCCCGGACCGCCGCCCATTTCGATGCAGACACCAAGGGCTTCGGCGAGTTCCTCGCGGCTCGCGCCATGCGATTTCGCGTTGGAAACGTGGAAATTGATGCAATCGCCGCACCCTTGATGGACGGCAATGGCGACCGCGAGCAATTCCTTGTATTTTGCGGGAAGGGCGCCATCCTTGCTGGCTTCGCCCATGAGTTTCTGGAATGCGCCCATCGTGCCCGGGATGGCTTTGCCCAATGTTGCAAAGCGACCGTGCATTGCTGAGAGTTCGGCTTTGGTGTCCGTGGCCATCGGTTTGATCCTTATGTTGGATGATGTCCGACGGACAAGGGCAAGAGCTATGCCAGAGGGCAAAGTGCAGCAGCGTGCACGACGGGCTTAACGGCGCGCTAAAAGGTGATTTATTTGTCGGTCATCGTGATTTCGATCCCGAAGCGGCGCATCCGTCGGTGAAGCGTCGTACGGTCAACGCCCAGACTGCGTGCGGCGGCCGAGATGTTCCATTGGTTCTGCCGTAATGTGTGGCGAAGACTGGCAGCTTCGGGCAGATCGTCTGGGACGTCGATGCGAAGATGCGAGGCGGGTTGCAGCGCAAGGCACGTATTTGGCAACAGGATTTCCGGCAGGTCATCAGCCAGAATCTCGTCTTCTGTCGCGACTGCAGCGGCATATTGCAGGACATTGACGAGTTGACGGATATTGCCGGGCCATGAATAGGCTTTGATGACGTCAAAGGCCTCGTCGGAGACGGCGAGCGTTCTGGTTTTGGGTTTGCCGATCTGGGCGAGGATCATGTCGACGAGCCAGCGTTGGTCCGACCGGTCGCGCAGGCTTGGCATGCGAATGATCGCGCCGTTCAACCTGTAATAGAGATCCTCGCGGAATTGGCCGTCGCGAATCCGCTGGACGAGATCGCAATGGGTCGCGGCGATGACGCGGACATTGACAGGTTGGGGACGTGTGGCGCCGATGGGGGTGATTTCGCGCTCTGACAAAACGCGCAGAAGACGCGTTTGGGACGCGAGCGGCATATCGCCGATTTCATCAAGGAAGAGCGTTCCGCCATCGGCTTCGCGGATGAGACCCTTTTTGCCTTTGGCGCTGGAGCCCGTGAAGGTGCCGGGCTCGTAGCCGAATAATTCGCTTTCGATCAGCGTTTCCGGCAGTGCTGCACAATTGATCGGGATGAAAGGTTTTTCGGAGCGGAGGCTGGAGGCGTGGAGCGCCTTGGCGAGGAATTCCTTGCCGGTTCCGGTTTCGCCCTGCAACAGGAAGCTGATATCGGTGCTGACGAGACGGGCGGCCTTGTCGAGGCTCGCGAGCAATGTTTCATCCTCGCCGGCGACAGCCTGAAGCGGTGCCGGAAGGCCTTTTGCCGGGCGCTCGATGGGTTGCGCGCGCATGCGGACATTGACGGGTGCGACGACCTGAATGAAAAGCGGCGTGCGGCTGCGGACCATGCGGATGACGTTGTGCTCGATCAGTGTGGAGTTCACATACGTTGTGAGGGCGTCGATATCGCATTCGAAAAAGTCGCTGAAGGAGCGGCCGCGGATGAGGTCGGCATGGCGCCAGTCGCCGCCGATTTCGTTGGCGAGGAGATGGAGGGCAGCCTGGTTGATCGAGATGATCGCGCCTTCTGAGTCAAGGGCGATGACGTATTCGGTTTCGACGCTGGCGAAATCCTGCCGCGACCAGAGTTTGATCACCCAGTTGCGGCGCGAATTCAGCATCAGATTGGCGGTTTCGATCTGATGGGCGAAATTCTTGACGATCTGCAGAGCGAGGTGCTGGCTGGACTTCTCCTCGGGCGAGGTGAGGGCCGCGATATCGAGGACCGCTGACAGTCTGCCATCGGCGTTGAAGATGGGGGCTGCGGTGCAGGTGAGGGGAATATGGGTTCCGACATAATGGTCGGCCTGATGGACAGTGAGCGCTGTTTGCGAGGCGATACAGGTGCCGACGGCGCAGGTGCCGGCGCGGCTCTCGTTCCAGTCGGCACCAAGATAAAGACCCGCACCACGGAAATAGGGGGTGAGCGAGTCATTGCCGATATAATCTACCGTGATGCCGTCGCCATCGGTGAGCAGGACGACATAGCCGAGGCTCGACACCTGGCGATAGAGGGCCTCGACGCCAAAGCGGGCGGTACGCAGCAATTCCTCCATCGCGTCACGGTGATGGTGCAATTGATGGTCGGTGAGGATATTGGCTTTTCTCAAATCCGCCGGATCAATGCGGTAATCGTTGAGGCAGCGGTTCCACGAGTCGCGGATGAGCGGATCGCGATTGGTTGCACCGCCCCAATTCAGGCTGTGGACTTCTTCGACGTGGGTCGACAAATCTGATGGCATTGCGCCTCTCGAGACGGTTGTGTCGTGTATCCATATCTAGTCTCGCGATCTTTTGCCCGCCGTCAAGCAAGATTTGGCGGGAGGTGGAAAGAACGCCACACGCGCTCTTGATGTGCCACAGGTGTGGCGCACAGATGCAACATCTGTCGCAAGGAAAAATAGTAAAAAATATAGAAAAATGCATCGTTTCCGGTTGCTGATTTTGAACAGGGGGCGAAAACTTGGCGTATTCGTCAAGGATTGATTTTTTAGCAAATGGCACAGCGCTTGCCTTTATCCTTGGGTAGACCTGCTAGGACATTAGTGTGCCGCAAGCCGGGCGATGTTTGGTCAAGCTTGCATCCCACACATCCGAGGAGACGGGTCGTGTTGCGCTTGGCGTTAATTCGTCATGATTTAGGGAGGTTTTCTATGTTTCAAGTGCCAAAGAATGCTATCTACAACTCAATATAGCGACGGAAGTTTCTTTAACTCGGCGGCGGAGCGGCGACTGCTCTCGGAACTGGGTCGCTTGCGGTTGGCCTGAATTCGATGATCATGCGCACGCCCGTCCAGGCTGCGTCGTCGCAAGAAGCCAAAATGAAGCAATATGCCGGCTCGAAGCTGGTGTTCATGTCGGAAAATACGCCTCCGTCTTTCGCAATTCGCGACAAGATCAAGGACTTTTTTGACGCAACCGGCATCACTGTTGAAGTTCTGACGGACGATCTTCCGGTCGTTTACCAGAAGGTTGGCATCGATGTTAAGGGCGGCAAGGCCGACTTCCCGGTGTTCTACTCACAGGACAAGCCGATCGGCGCAGCGCTTGCCGACTATTGCGTGGACTTCACGAAGTTCATCAAGGACGACACGCTTCCGCAGGATCCGGATGGCTACGGCGCGGATGTCTGGTTCGACAACTTCCTCGATGCGTGCGGCTCGATGTATGAAAAGGGCAAGATTGTTGCTCTGCCATACGATGCAGCAGTCGCTTGTACCTTCTACCGTCAAGATCTCTTCGAGAAATATTCGAAGGACTTCGAGAAGGACTATAAATACCGGATGGAATTCACCGCGAATACCACTTGGAAGCATGTTCTCGACTACGCAACCTTCTTCAAGAAGTTGAAGCAGGCTGGACAGGACGTGCCTTATGGCTACGGTCAGCATCTTGGAACATTTGCCTGGACGACACAGCTCGACATCCAGCGCTTGATGTATTCGCATGGCCAATGGCAGGACTTCAACATCGACGACGTTCTCGGCTCGAAGACGCCTGGCCCGACCAATTGGGGCGATGCGACATCGGTTGAGATGATGAAGCAGTTCAAGGCGATGTCCGACGTGTCTCACCCTGACAATCTGGCGAATGGTACGCTCGAATTGAACTCGGTGTACCAGGCAGGTCAGATCGCGATGCAGGTTCAGTATCATGAATTTGCAGCGTCGGTCGAAGACGAAAAGACCTCGAAGGCCTCCGGTGGCAAGACCGCTTACGCACCTTGCCCTCTCGGTGAAGCTTCATGGATCAAGAATGGCGGCAAGGCTGTGAATGGCACGAATTGTGGCATTGGCGGCATTGCAATCAACAAGAACGCTTCGGAAGACATTCAGCGCGCAGCCTTCATCTTCGCGACCCACGCGGTGTCGAAGAAGTTGCAGTACAGCGTTCTTTCGGGTCTTGGCGGCACGCCAACCCGTAAGTCCGTTCTTGCGGAGCCGGATGTGATTGCAGCGCGCAAGCGCCCAACCAAAATGCCGAACGCTCTCACCTTTGAGGCCGTTTATGATTTCGGAATCAAGGCACCGAACTTCGTGCTCGGACCAAAAATTCCTGAAGTCAACGAATACCACAAGATCCTTGCCGCTGAAGTTTCGAAGTGCGTGGCTGGTAAACAGTCAGCAGAAGAAGCTTGCAACGCGATCAAGAAGCAGACTGACAACGCGAACGACATCTGATCGTCTCAGATATCGCATGGTACTGAGTAAAAGTATCTAGACAACACAGGTAACGGCTGGATAGGTCATGACACAGAATAAAAACGCAACCCCGGAAGGTGTTGTTCGGTATGTCGAGGGTGCGAAAGTTCTCGATTATTTGCCGCAGGTATTCAATGTTAAGCCTTCCAGCAGTTACTATTTCTGGTTGATGGCGCCAGCACTGATCGTGCTGGCCGCTATCTCCATCTACCCCTTCTTCTGGCTCATCTGGATGAGCCTGCACAATGTCGGAAGTTCTGCCGGTGATACGTTCGTCGGGCTCAAAAATTTTGAAAAATTGCTCACTGACGACAAGTTTTGGATCGGCTGGGGTCTGCTCTTCAAGTACACTGCGTTTTGTATGTTCTTCGAGATTGCTATCGGAGTTCTGCTCGCGGTCATCCTGAACGGTCACCGCTTTGAAAACATTCTCGTGACGGTTTTCCTGATGCCAATGATGATGGCGCCAGCGATTGCAGGTCTCGTTTGGTATTACCTCTTCAATTCGACTTTCGGCTGGTATCATTGGCTTATGCAAAGCCTTGGGATTCTGGGGGAAACCTCGATTATCGGATCAACAGATACAGCAATGGCTGCGCTCATTATTGTCGATATCTGGCAATGGACGCCCTTGATCACGTTGATTACGCTTGCCGGTTTGAAGCGGGTTCCGCGAGACCAGCTTGAGGCGAATATGGTCGATGGCGCGAGTGCATTCCGCAACTTCGTCGCGATCACGCTGCCGAATATTTACCCCTTCCTGCTGATCGGCATCATGCTGCGGTTTATGGATAATTTCCGCTTCATCGACGTGATTCTTGCATTAACCGGTGGCGGGCCTGCCGAGTCGACCAAAGTGTTGCCGGTCTATTTGTTCGACGTTTCGTTCGTATTTTTCAAATTGGGTCGAGGTGCAGCAATCGCGCTCACCTTGCTGATCGTAACTATCATTCTTTGCAAATTGCTCGTGCGTGTCTTTGAAGGCCCGGCCAGCAAACGCACCGATATGGGGAGCTGAAGTTATGGCATCGCGTGACGTTGTTACCTACAAGACGCCGCTATCCCGATTATTGAACGTCGTGATCGTCATCTTTCTGGCCTTTTACCTGGTCTGGACAATTCTGCCGCTCTTCCTGATGTTCGTATCGTCGTTCAAGGATTTGTTGGCGGCGTTTCAATTGCCGCCTGTGGGTGCGTTCTCGCAGATCGGAATTTTCTTCGATTTCGAACCGACGACGAAGCACTATTACAATCTGTTCTATAACCTCGGCTTTTCGACCTATTTGATGAACTCCATTATCGCCGCAGGCGGTTCGGCGGTTGTGTCGGTCGTTTTGGGGTCGATGGCTGCTTATTCGCTGTCGCGCGTTGATTTTCGTGGCAAGGGGGATCTGTTCTTCTGGATTATCTCGACCCGTATGGCGCCAGTCGTGGCGGTTCTTGTGCCGCTCTATGCGATCTTCCGCGGGTTTGACCTCATCGGGACGCGGACAGGTTTGATCCTTGCTTACACGACGTTCAACCTGCCGTTCGCGATCTGGATTTTGAAAGGCTTTTTCGACAACGTGCCCTTCGCGATCGAAGAAGCTTCAATGGTCGACGGGTCGACACGCTTTCAGGCGTTCCGGGCGATCCTGCCGCTGGTAGCGCCGGGGATCGGTGCCTTCCTTGTTCTGTGTGTTCTGTTTGCGTGGAATGACTTCTTGTTCGCATCGATCATCGGATCTGGTGGCGCCAAGACGTTGCCTCCGGCAACACGAGAACTCGTTCAACCGCAGAATATCCAATGGGGTAGTATTATGGCCGCCGGCGTCGTGACGACGGTGCCCATGATGTTCCTCGGTCTATTGATCCGTCGCTATCTTGTGACTGGCCTCACCATGGGCGCAGTCCGCGAATAGTCTAAGAGTAAGCACGAAAGGTCCTTTCACATGGCTTCTGTTACAATCACCAATGTCTGGAAATATTACGGCAAGACTGTTGCCGTGAAAGACCTGAACATTCACTGCGAAGACGGAGAGTTCGTCTCGGTTCTCGGCCCGTCGGGTTGCGGAAAATCATCGACCTTGCGCATGCTGGCCGGGCTTGAACATATTTCTGCAGGAGATATCCATTTTGGCGATATGCGGGTGAATGAACTCGAGCCGAAGGATCGTGATATCGCGATGGTGTTCGAAAATTATGCGCTCTATCCGCACAAGACGGTTTACGAGAACATGGCGAACCCGCTTCGTCTGAGGGGTAGCAGCGAGGATCTGATCGAGAAGCGGATTGCCTTTGCGGCAGAGATGCTCGAGATCGAACATCTTCTGCAACGCAAGCCGATGGAGCTTTCCGGCGGTCAGAAGCAGCGCACGGCGATTGGCCGCGCGATTGTCCGCGAGCCGAAACTGTTCCTGTTCGACGAGCCTATTGCGCATTTGGATGCGAAGTTGCGCGCCCGTATGCGTGGTGAGTTGAAACTGATGCAGCGCCGTCTCGGCACAACGATGATCTATGTGACGCATGACCAGCTGGAAGCCATGTCGATGGCTGACCGGATCGCCGTCATGCATAATGGCGTCCTGCAACAGCTCGGGACACCGCAGGAAATCTACAATCACCCCGTCAATGAGTGGGTTGCGGGCTTCGTGGGCGAGCCGCCGATGAATTTCTTCGATTGCGAACTGGTTGAAGAAGGTGGCCGGTTTGTTCTTGTTCACCCGGCTTTCCGTCAGATGGTTTCGGAAGCGCAATCCGCGTTGCTGCGCGGGGCGTTGCGTGGAACATCCGTGCGCATGGGGATCCGGCCTGACCAGATTTCGATTGGCGGGAAATCGACGGTCGAGAGCGTAGCCGGGACGATCAAGGTGACGGAGCCACTTGGTGGCGATACGCTGGTCAATGTCGATCTAAAGAATGCGCAATTATTGGTGAAGACCCATCCCGACTTTTCGGGCGCTATGGGCGAGACCTGCCATCTCACGTTTGACACGGGTCGCTGGCATTTCTTTGCATCGGATAATGGCATCGCTTACTTCTAAAATGGCGTTGGACGTTTGACGGCCGGAGTGGCGCTTTATGTGAGACGTATTTCGATCAATAGGGGGTAAGCTATGTCCTGGATTTCAAAGTCCTATATGGGGCGTCGTGGTGTTGCCGGCGGCGAGGCTGGCAAGACCCATTCTTTGACCGAGAAGAAGCAGGGGACTTACAATTATGTGTATGGTCCCTATGCGAAGCCGGTGCTCAAGATCAACCCCGGTGATGTCGTTGTCGCGGAAACGCGGGACGCTTTCAACGGTGCGATCAAGACCGTCAAGGACCTGCCGTCGAAGACGCTGAATTTTCCCTATGTGAACCCGCAAAATGGTCCGATCTTCGTCAAGGGGGCGGAGAAGGGCGATGTGCTTGCGGTGCATATTCACGCGATCGAACCGCGCGGCCCGCAACCTGTGGGGACGACGGCGCTGATCCCCGAATTTGGCGGGTTGGTGGGGACATCAACGACCGCGATGCTGAACAAGCCGCTGCCCGAAGTGGTGAAGAAGATGAATGTGACGACCAAGGGTGTCGTGTTTAACAAGCGCATTACATTGCCTTACGAGCCGTTTATCGGCACGCTCGGCGTCAGCCCCGAGATCGAGGCTGTGCTGTCGCTCCAGCCCGATTATTGGGGTGGCAATATGGATTTGCCGGATGTTGCGCCCGGCGCGATCATTTATTTTCCGGTTCAGCTCGCGGGGGCCTATCTCTATCTCGGGGATTGCCATGCCCGCCAGGGCGACGGCGAATTGTGCGGCGTCGCGGTTGAAATTCCGGCGACGGCGACGATTCAGGTTGATCTGATCAAATCATGGGCCATTCCCGGTGTGCGGCTGGAAACGGAGAGCATGATCATGTCGGTGGGCAGCGCCCGTCCTATGGAGGATGCGGCGCGCATTGCGTATCGCGATCTCGTCCGGTGGATGGTGTCGGATTATGGCTATGACGAGGTGGAAGCGTATTTTCTTGCAACGCAAGCGGGGCGTGTCCGTGTCGGGAACATGGTGGATCCGAAATATACGCTCGGGGCGTCGATACTGAAAGAATATCTGGTTTGAACGTCTGATCAACTATCTGGAAGGGAGCGCGACGATGGATTTGGGATTGAAGGGGTTACGCGTACTCATCACCGGCGGCAGCAAGGGCATTGGCCGGCGCTGCGCTGATTATTTTGCGGCGGACGGAGCGCATGTCGCTTTTTGTGCGCGCGACCAGAAGGGCGTTGACGAGGCGTCTGCGGCGCTGAAGGCCAAGGGTGTGACTGTATTCGGACAGGCGGTTGATGTCGGTGACAAGGCTGCGCTTGAAAGCTGGATCGCGGCGAGCGCGAAGGCGATGGGTGGGATTGATATCGTTGTCGCGAATGTGTCGGCGCTCGCGGTCGAGGATAATGAGGATGCATGGCGGCAGGAATTCGAGATCGACATGCTGCATACGGTGCGGACGGTGAATGCCGTGTTGCCGTATCTCGAGAAATCGAAGGCGCCATCGATCACGGTGATTTCCAGCGTTTCTGGTCGCGAGATCGATTTTACGGGGCCGGCCTATGGCGCGTTCAAAGCGGCGTTGATCCATTATGCGCATGGCATGGCGGTGAAGCTCGCGCCGAAAATGATCCGGGTGAATTCGGTGTCGCCGGGGAACGTCTATTTCGAGGGCGGTGTCTGGCAATATATTGAGAATAATCTGCCGGATTTGTTCAAGACGGCGTTGAGCCTGAACCCGACGGGGCGTATGGCAACGCCGGAAGAAGTGGCGCGCGGCGTCGTATTTCTGGCGAGCCCAGCCTCGTCATTCACGACGGGAACAAATCTCGTGATCGACGGAGCGCTGACAAAGGGCGTGCAGCTCTGAGCGCAAGTTTGTGATGAGAAAAGAAAAAGGTCGGGAACATCCCGGCCTTTTGTTTGTTGCGAGGTCGGTCAGCCGATAAAGTCGGCGACAATCTTGTTGAATTTTGGCGCACCCTCGATGAACATGAAGTGCTGGCCGCCTTCATTTTCCTCGAAGATTTCGAGCTTCGCGCCCTTGATCTGGTTTGCGACCCATTCCTGCGATTTCCAGTGGATCAGGCTGACGCGGCCACCAATGACAAGGGTTGGCAGGGTGATGCTGCGGATAATGTCGCGCCAATCCTGATGGCAGTGATTATAGAGCAGGTCAGCTGCGTGATCGCGCGGCATTTCGAGATTTTTTGCAATAATCCAGGCTTTGTCCTCGGCGGAAATCGCGGAGGTCAGCATGCCACCGATGAAGCCATGGGTTGTCGGGACGCCATCGGGGCCCGAGAGCGCATTGGCGGTGGCGACCACCGATGGGGCATCGAAAAGCGCGCCGAATTCCTGCTTGGCCTGATCATCCCAATTCGGATTTGCGGTGAGGAAGGCGCCTTGATCGACGAACACGAATTTCGCGATCCGGTCGGTTCCGAAGAGATCGACATAGCTCCAGATGACCGAGCACCCCATGGAGTGGCCGAGCAGCGTCACGTTTTTCAGATCGAGCGCGAGGAGGAGATCGTGAAGGTCTTTCGAGAGGCGCGAAATGCGCATGCCGCGGGCGGACTTTTCCGATTGGCCGTGGCTGCGCATATCGACCGCGATAACGCGATATTTGTCGCTCAAGCCGTTGATCTGGTGTTTGAATTGTTCGGCGGTCTGCGACCAGCCGGGAACCATGACGAGCGGATTGCCTGATCCGGCCTCCAAATAATTGATGCGGACGCCGTCATTGGTTTTGATTGACCCTGATTTGATTGCACTCACTGGTATAACCTCCCCGTTGGTAGTCTGATTATGACGCGGCAAGTTAAGCAATATTCCGTAGAGTGAGCAAGAGCGGAAAGCGCGATGCAGACGGGGAGTTTCACGCTCTGGTTGTGGCCGGGATTGTCGCTGCGAATTTTGGGTGCAGCATATCGCTCGGAGAGCTTAGCGCGCTGATATTTTGACGTCGCAATCGCCGGCATTGATGTCAAACTCGGCTTCATCCTTGCTGATTTCGACGAGGCGGCCCTGCTGGATCGCGCAGGACTGGCTGCCAATTTTTGCGCGGATCGCGAGTCGCTCGCCTTTGGGTCGGCGGAAGGCGAACAAGCCGTCTTGATCGGTCTTTGTGCGGATCAGACCGACAGTGTTGGAGTGTGCTTCCACGGTGATGTTGGCGAGGCCGATATTGCGGGCGTCGGCTACGCGGCCGGCGACGAGTTTGCGCCGGTCGGGAGCGCCGCCATTGCCCATGGGGCGCAGGATTTCGAGATCGCCGAGATCGAGTATGGTGCCGGGCGCGGCGTTTTCGAGGGAAAGTGTGATGCTTTTCACGCGGCCGATGGGGAGCGGCGGGCGGCTCCATGCGGTGTTGGTTGCGCGGATTTCCGGCCATGTGAGTTGGGCGGTGTCCAAGGTGACATGCTGCCAGTTGGCCCCGAATCCGGCTTGAGGAATGAGCCATTGGCTTGCGGTGGAGGCTTCAAAGAGTGTCGCGTCGCCTTCGCGCAAAACGACCTCGTCGCCGTCTTCCATGCGGAGTGAGAGTGTCATCTGGCCGGGTTTTGTTGTGCCGGTTGCGCGGCGATAGGCGACGTGAAGATGGGTGGAATTATAGAGATCGAGGCGGGACGGTTTGAAGACGAGCTTTGCGTCGCCGTTCTTGTCGGCAGTGAGGCTGATAAAGCCGCTGCGAAGTTCCGGCGTGTCGGGGCCTGTCCGCGTGTCGGTATAGCTGCCGGCAGTCATGGTGACATCGCCCTTGTCGGCCAATGAGACGCTATCGATGATGGTGGTGGGGGAATTGTCATCAATGAGGGTGATCGAGGGTTGGCCGGTTTCGTCGAGCGGATTGCGGGTGAAGGTGCGGATTTCGGTGCCGTCAACGAATATGCGTGCGAGATCGGGCGAGCGGACATAGAGGGTGAGGCCGTGCAGATCGCGGGTGCCGGAATGGAGGTCCGGAATAGTCTGGCCGGTGACGGGGTCCCGCCATGACTGGATGGTGATCCTGTTGCCATCGGACGAGACGGTCAGGTGGTCCAAAATATGGGCGCGGAGCATCTGGTAGCGCAGCCATGTGGTCGCGGGGGGAGACCAGACACGCTGGTTTGCGGGAACAGTACCGTCGAAATTATAGACCTGATTGGAGAGTTGGCGGAGCCAATCAAGGACAGCGGGCGTGAAGGGCTCAGCGACCGTATGAAGGAAATCCGAGCCTGCCGAGCCAAAATGCGTGTACCAGAAATGCTCGACATGATCGCCGTGCCGGATCAGTTGCAGGCTGGAGGCAACGAGCAGACCAAGGGCATCGCCTTGCGCGCTGTCGCACTTTTGTCCGCAATAGAGTGCCTTGCGCTGCGCCTCGCTCAAGCCCGGAACGAAGGGTGCGACATCGCGCGCGAAGGTGTCGGCGGAGGTGCGGTCGTAATTGCCGACAGTGGATCGGGGGACGTTGTAAAGGCCTTCATAGGTCTTGGTGAGCGGCGGCAAAGGGCGCTTGGCATCCGATTTGAGCGGGCCGAAATAGTGCGACGGATCGGCGGGGAAATAGGACCAGACGCCCGCGACACCAAGGCGCTGGAGCAAATCCGCGTGATAGGCGTGGCTCTGTTTCTGGTCGGCCTCGGCTTGACGGCGGACGACAACGGCGGGGTCGGTGAATATGGTGCCTTGCTCCCGCGGGACTTCGTAGAATTTGCCTTTGACGCCGAAATCCTGAAGTAGCGTTGTGCCACCATGCGAGGTGAGTAGGGCGGGGCGGATATTCCAGCTTTCGAGAACGGGGAGTTGGTGCTGCACGGTTTCGCGGCTGAAATCATCGCGCTCGACGCGGAGGATGGCGATGTCGCATCCTTTCGCGCAAGAGGGGGCCTTGACCTCGATGGTTGCGATTAGCGCAGCGTTGAGGGCAACAGGCGGCAGGGCTGTGTCATCTTGCGGGATCAACACTTCGACCATTGCGGATGAGGCGCTGGCTTGTAACTGAAGGGACTTTGCGCGTTTGACCTGTTCGGGCGGGAAGTGGAGTTGTCTGCCCGAGGACTCTATGAGCGTGACGGAGAGATCGGCGGGCGGCTCAGTGCTGAAATAAATCCGGACATTGTGGCGTTGCTGGGTCGCGAAGAAGGATTGCACAGGCGGCAGAATGACGGTCGTGCTAATGGAGGCAAGCGGGATGTGCGGTTCGAACGCATTGCGGAGCCGGTAAACGCTATCCTCGTGCCAGCCATGGAAATGATCGATATTGCCGCGGTGCCATTCCCGCAGCAGAAGCGCATAGGCGGGGAGATTATCGACAAGGGATGGCGAGCGGTTCAATGCGTCCGGGCCGAGAAAAATCGACGAGAGGCGATCTGTACCTGATGGCCAGATCGAGTCGGAGACGTTCAGGCCGAGTTCCTCGTTCATCACGCGGTGCATGGCGACGCCGTGCCAGGGGCGCAACTCGTCGGCATCATCGCTGAAACTGACGACATGGCTGAACGGATAGGGCAATGGGCGGAGAATGGAGACGGAGCTGCCATTTGCAAGTCCAATCGCACCACCCATCGTGACTACGAGCGTGAAGAGTGGCAACCAATTGGATGACAAGCGTCGGAAACTGTTACTCAAGAAAGGAAAAATCATCGGCAAACACTAAAATTACTACTCTTGTACACACAGACCCGTCTCGCACGGCAAAGCTATTCCGGAAGTCCGAGGTCCTTTACAAGCTCCAGGAAATCAGATTCGTCGGCTTTGTCGCGGATGGTAACGCGCCTTTGACATCAAGCACAATGGTGCTGTCGGGCTTCAGCAATTTCTGGATCATCGGCCAGCCCTCTTTGAGGTAGCTCGCATGGGGAACTGCCAGAATGACGGCGTCAGTGGGCTTGAGCTGGTCAAACTGGGACGGCTTGATATGGAATTCATGCTCAACCTCGGCGGGTTCAGCCATCGGGTCGTGGGTCTGGACGGAAATGCCGAAGCTCTTGAAAGCGTGAATGATATCGAACACTTTCGAATTGCGGATATCGGGCACGTCTTCCTTGAAGGTGAGGCCGAGAATGGTGACGGAAGGGTTGGCGCGGCCATTGGCAAGGAGCATGCGGACGCATTCCTGCGCGACGCGGGGACCTACGGCATCATTGGTACGGCGACCGGCGAGAATGACTTGCGGATGGCAGCCTGCTTTTTCAGCGCGGTAGGTGAGATAATAAGGATCGACGCCTATGCAATGTCCGCCGACGAGGCCGGGGCGGAAGGGCAGGAAGTTCCATTTGGTGCCAGCGGCCTTCAGTACGTCGATTGTGTTGATGTTGAGGGCTTGAAACACTTCCGACAATTCGTTCATGAGCGCGATGTTGAGATCGCGCTGGGTGTTCTCGATAACTTTGGCCGCTTCCGCGACCTTGATGGTCGGCGCGCGGTGCACACCGGCTTTCACAACCGACTCATAGACGGCAGCGACGATATCAAGGGTTGCGGCGTCTTGGCCGGAGACGACTTTGGTGATGGTTTCAAAGCGGTGGACCTGATCGCCCGGATTGATGCGTTCGGGCGAATAGCCGAGCGTGAAATCGACGCCGCCTTGCAGACCGGAATGGCGCTCAAGAACCGGCATGCAATCTTCTTCCGAGGCGCCGGGATAGACGGTTGATTCATAGACGACAATATCGCCCTTTTTGAGAATTTTGCCGACGGTTTCGGAAGCGCGGAGAAGGGGTGTGAGATCCGGACGACGGGCTTCGTCAATCGGCGTCGGCACTGTGACGATGAAGAAATCGGCCTTGCGCAGCGTTTCCGTATCGGCGGAGAATTTCAGATTGGGATGGCCGAGACGCTTCGGCTCGACCTCAAGCGTCCTGTCATGGCCGGAGCCAAGCTCCGAGATGCGGCGCTGATCAATATCGAAGCCGATGACATCTACGCCGGATTCGGCGAAGGCAACAGCAACAGGAAGGCCGACATAGCCAAGGCCTATGACGGCAATTTTTCGGGAATGGGTCAAGTAACGTATCTCCAGAGCGTCAAGGTGCGGTTTAATGCGAAGCTTGGCGCGCATCAAGCGGGGGTGGGGCAAGTTTGGTGTAGATTTCGACGATTTGGGAACCGATTGCAGCGGAGGAAAAACAATTTTCGACTGCACGACGTCCGTTTGCACTGAAACGTGCGCGCAATTCCCGATCATTGGCGAGTGTTTCGATGGCGTGGGCGAGTGCGGCGGCATCATCGACCGGAACGAGAAGGGCGTTTTCGCCATGCCGGGCGACTTCCCTGCAACCCGGAACATTGGTGGCAATGATAGGGCGCCCGAAGGCCGCCGCTTCGAGCAGTGATTTCGGCAGGCCTTCACGGCGGGAGGGGAGTGCCGCGATATGGGCGCGTTCCCACACGGTTTTGACATCGTCAATATGGCCGAGCCATTCAATTCCGGGCATTGCGGCAAAGGCTTTCATCTCCGCTTCGCTCAGCGTGGAGCGATTGGTCGGGTCAGGTTCGCCCGCCAAGAGGAGGCGGATATCGAGGCCGCGGGCTTGCAGTTTGGATTGAGCGGTGACGAGCGGACGAATACCCTTGTCGTCCAGCATGCGGGAGGTGATACCCACGGTGATTGGCCCCGATGGTTCGGCAAGAGGTTTGGTATTGTCAATGTCGATACCGGAGCCGAGGATGAGGTTTACTGTTTCGGGATTGATGCCGATGGCGATGAGCGTTTCGCGGTCGTCGCTGTTCTGGACGACGGAAACGGTGCGCTTGCTATTCAACAGCATCCGGAGGGCAGCGACGAGGACCGATTTCAGGATGCGGCCCTTCCAGTCACGGCCGATAAAGCCGGAACCGAGACCTGTAATGATGTTGACCTTCGCCATGCCGAGACCAACTGCAGCAAGCATGCCAAGGATAACGGGTTTGAGGGCTACATGATTGATAATATCCGGCCGGACAGACCGATAGAGACGGCGGATGATCAGGACATCACGGGCGATGGTAAAGGGGGTTTGGCCCGCTTTTTCCCATGAGAGCTCGTGAAGGACGAAGCCTTCGGCTTTAATGGCGTCCTCGAAACGGCTGATATGGGTGGCGACGTGGACTTCATAGCCTGCCGCCTTTGCCGCACGCGCCATGGGGAGGCGGTGAGAAATAAAATAACGGTCATCGGTGACAAGGAAGAGTAATCGCGGGGACGTCATTTACAAAACTGCCTCATCAGAACCGAGGAAAACATCCGTGCCCGATTCAATTCAAGTTAGATACTGCAATGAAGCTGTCTGCAGGATGAACAGGGGTATGAACGCGATTACGGTTCACTAGTCGCGAGATTTTGGTCGCGTCGCGTCGTCATGGTTCGGTCATGATTTTTTGTTCAGGGTCTCGAACTGATGATATAGGAATGATATCGAACAGTCGGGATTCGGGACAGATCATTGATTTGGCCATTTTGAGTGGTACGAACAGGGCATTACCATGACGACATACGCGCTGATCGGGGCTTCGGGCTATATTGCGCCGCGGCATATGAAGGCTATCCGGGATACGGGAGGCGACCTGGTGGTCGCTTACGATCCGAATGACTCGGTCGGTATTCTCGACAGTCACTTTCCCGATGCGCATTTTTTCACCGAATTCGAGCGGTTTGACCGCCATGTCGACAAATTGCGCCGACGCGGCGAGCGGCTAGATTATGTATCGATTGCATCTCCGAATTATCTGCATGACGCGCATTGCCGGTTTGCTCTGAGATCGGGCGCGGATGTGATTTGCGAGAAGCCTCTGGTGCTCAACCCGTGGAATATTGACGGGTTGGCCGAGATTGAACGCGATATGGGCAAGCGGATTTACTCGATTTTGCAGCTGAGGTTGCACTCGGCGATTATTGCGTTGCGTGACAAATTCCGGAATTCGACGAAGAAACACACGGTTGAACTGACCTATTGCACGTCGCGGGGGCGTTGGTATCACGCATCGTGGAAGGGGGATGATTCCAAGTCCGGCGGTGTTGCGACGAATATCGGCGTGCATTTTTTCGATATGCTGAGTTTCGTGTTCGGGAAGGTGCAGAACAATGTTGCGCATCTCAGGTCGCCCGAGCGGGCGGCGGGTTTTATCGAGTGCGAGCGGGCGAATGTGAGCTGGTTCCTGTCGGTGGATCGCAATGATCTGCCGGTAAGCGTGCAGGGCAAGAAGACGACCTACCGGTCGATTACGGTGGATGGCGAGGAAGTGGAGTTTTCGGAAGGATTTACCGATCTCCATACGCGGTCTTATGAGGAAGTTCTCGCTGGTAACGGGTTCGGGCTTTTAGAAGTTCGGCCTTCCATCGAGATTGTTTCGGCGTTCCGGACTCAACCGATTGCACCTCGTTCAGGCGTTGTTCATCCCTTTGCCGTTAGGGCGTCTGATTAATGGCTGAAATGAGAGAAGATCCCCGGTTTCCTGGCGTGTTGATCCATGTATCGAGTTATGTCGATGATGGGGCGGTGATTGGCCGTGGCACGAAGATCTGGCATTTTTGCCATATTCTGGCGGGGACGGTGATTGGCGAGAATTGTTCGATTGGCCAGAATGCGATGATCGGGCCGAAAGTTCGTGTCGGGAATGGCTGCAAGATCCAGAATAATGTGTCGCTCTATGAAGGCGTGGAGCTGGCCGATGACGTGTTCTGCGGGCCTTCTTGCGTGTTCACGAATGTGATCAATCCGCGGGCGAATGTGAGCCGGAAGGCGGAGTTCAAGTCGACGCCTGTCGGCCAAGGCGCGACAATCGGGGCCAATGCGACGATTGTGTGCGGGCACAGTCTAGGTGCTTATTGCCTGATTGGCGCGGGGGCGGTGGTAACAAAGGATGTGCCGGACTATGCGCTGATGGTGGGTACTCCCGCGCGGCGGATGGGCTGGATGAGCCGGGCAGGCGAGCGGCTGGATGCATCGCTTATCTGCAAGGCGACTGGAGAAAAATACGCTGAATCAACGGGTTCGCGTTTGGTGTTGATGAATTAGGAGAGTTTCTGGTGGATATTCGCGGTAAGCGTTTTGTGGTGATTGGCGGGGCGGGCCTGATCGGGTCCCATGCGGTGGATCTTCTGGTGAAGGAAGATGTCGGCGAGATCGTGATTTATGACAATTTCGTGCGCGGCACGACGGAAAATCTCGCCGGGTCGTTGAAGGATCCGCGGGTGAAGATTTTCGAGGCGGGCGGCGACATTACGCAGACGGATATTCTGGATGCGGCGCTGAAGGGCGCGGACGGTGTGTTCCAGTTTGCAGCATTGTGGCTGCTGCAATGCCATGAATATCCACGGACCGCCTTTGATGTGAATGTGAAGGGCATGTTCAACGTGCTGGATGGCTGCGTGCGGGCGGGTGTGAAGCGGCTTGTGTGGTCGTCGTCGGCGTCGGTTTATGGCGATGCGGTGGAAGAGCCGATGACGGAAGATCATCCGTTCAACAACAAGAATTTCTATGGCGCGACGAAGATTTGCGGCGAGGCAATGGCGCGCGCTTATCACTTCCGCTACGGGCTCGATTATGTTGGGCTTCGCTATATGAATGTGTATGGCCCGCGGCAGGATTATCGCGGCGCGTATATTGCGGTGATCATGAAGATGCTCGACGCGATTGATCGCGGCGAGGGGCCGACGATTATGGGTGACGGCTCGGAAGCGTTTGATTTCGTCGCGGTGGAAGATTGCGCGCGGGCCAATCTGTGCGCGATGAACGCGACGGCGACCGACCGGTTCTACAATGTCGGCACCGGCAAGCGGACATCGCTGAAGGAAGTGGCCGAGATGATCCTGAATGTGACGGGGTCGAACCAGCCGATCAATTATGCGCCGCGCTCGCAGGCGACCTTGGTGAGAAACCGCGTCGGCTCGCCGGTGCGTGCCTCGAAGGAAATCGGGTTTACCGCCGGTATTGATCTTGAGGAAGGTCTGCGCCGGTTGATCGCCTGGCGCGACAGCCACAAGGCTGAAGTTGAATCCCGCCGCGCAAAATCGGCCTGACAGGAACACGCAGAATGACCGTTGAAAAAAGAACCGTCCAAATCGCATTGCCGTCCATGGGCGAAGAAGAATGGCAGGCCGTGCGCGGCCCGATTGAATCGGGCTGGCTGACGCAGGGGCCGAAAGTCGCCGAGTTCGAAAAGCAATTCGCCGCCCGCCATACTGTGGCGCATGCGCTTGCAACCACAAGCTGTACGACGGCATTACATTTAGCGCTGGCGGCGATGGATATCGGCCCGGGCGACGAGGTGATCGTGCCGTCCTTCACATGGGTCGCAACCGCAAATGCGGTGCTTTATTGCAATGCCGTGCCGGTATTGTGCGATGTTGATCCGCGCACGAACAATATTGACCCCGCGTCCGTTGCCGAAAAGGTGACGGAGCGCACCAAGGCGGTGATGCCGGTGCATCTTTTCGGGCTTTGCGCCGATATGGATGGCTTGCGTTCGGTGTTGCCGAAGCATGTGAAGATTGTCGAGGATGGCGCATGTGCGGCGGGGGCATCCTATAAGGGCACGCCTGCGGGTGCTTTGGGCGATGCGGGCTGTTTTTCGTTCCATCCGCGCAAGTCGATCACGACGGGCGAAGGCGGCATGATGACGACTCCCCATGACGATGTGGCGGCCAAGGCGCAGGTGTTGCGCAACCATGGTGCATCCGTTTCGGAAGAGATGCGGCATCGCGGGGCGCAGCCTTATCTGCTGCCGGATTTTGACGAATTGGGCTTCAATTACCGCATGACGGATATTCAAGCCGCTATCGGTCTCGTGCAGATGGGGAAGCTGGACCGGTTTATCGACGAGCGTGATGTGGCGGCGCGGCGGTATCGCGAAGAACTCGCGGATATTGAATGGCTGCGTCAGCCTGTGGTGCCGAATGATGTGCGCCATGCCTGGCAGGCCTATGTGACCTATGTTGATCCGAAGCTTGCGCCATTACCGCGCAACGAGATCATGGCGAAGCTGCATGCGATGGGTGTGGCCACACGCCCCGGGACGCATGCGATCCATATGCTTGGCTATTATCGCGAGCGTTATAATATCAAGCCCGAGGATTTCCCCGGCGCGAAGGATTGCGAGAATAATACGATGGCAATCCCGCTGCATAATCGCATGTCCGAGGATGATTATGCCTATGTGATCCAGTGCATCCGCTCGATTGCGAAGGGGCATTGAGATGACGCAACCGCATTGGCTTTCTGATCTGTTAGGCGTGCAGGTTCCGGCCGAGGGCGCAAGCGCTGTGGCGAATGGCCGCCAGATTACGACGGTTGCGGGCATTCCGCGCTCCGCGGAATTCGTGTCGGCGGCGCAGGAGCAGACGCGCGAGACATTCGGGTTCAAATGGGCCAAGCGGGACACGTTTGAAGGCTCTGTCGCTGATCATATGCGGACATGGCTTGTACAAAAATATGGCGATGTGCCGTTCGCGCCCTGGTTCAAGGAACATGGCGAGCATCCGATTATTCTGGATGCGGGCTGTGGCGCGGCGCTTTCAGGCATTGCGCTGTTCGGGCCTGTGATGGACCGCGTGCATTATCTGGGTGTGGATGTGTCGACGGCGGTGGATGTCGCCTCCGCTCGTTTTGCGGAGCGAGGATGGTCTGCGGGGTTTATTCAGGCCGATCTGAACCAGATTCCTGTGCCTGAGCGGTCGGTTGATATCGTGTTCTCGGAAGGTGTGTTGCACCATACGGACAACACGTTCAATGCGCTCAAGGCCGTGACCAAGCATGTGAAAATCGGCGGGCGGGTCGTGTTTTATGTCTACCGGAAAAAAGGTCCGGTGCGCGAATTCACCGATGATTATATCCGCGACAAGATGCAGGTGATGACAGCGGAAGAGGGCTGGGCGGCGATGGAACCGCTCTCTGAACTTGGCCGCATTCTGGGCGAGTTGAATATCGAGATCGATATCAAACGGCCGATTGATTTGCTGGAAATTCCGGCGGGCAAGATCAATCTGCAACGCTTCTTCTATTGGCATGTGCTGAAGGCGTTTTATCGCCCGGAAATGTCATTGGATGAAATGAACCACATCAATTTCGACTGGTTCGCGCCGAAGAATGCGCGGCGTCATACGGTCGAGGAAGTGCGCGGCTGGTGCAAGGAATTGGGGCTCACAATCGAGCACGAATTCGCCGAAGAAGCCGGCATCAGCGTGATTGCGAAGTTGGGGTAGGGATTTGGCGAATGGTGTTTAGCGAACAGGTGATAGCGAGTAGGGGATAGGTGTTGCCGGAGATGGCGGTTGAGGTTCTCATGGTGACTGTTAGGCCCTCATCCGATTGCTCCGCAATCACCTTCTCCCTCAGGGAGAAGGAAGCTTGAATCCCCTATTCGCTACTCGCCATTCGCTATTCGCTCACTTCGCTACACACAGAATAACCAAGGAATACGACGTCAATGTGCGGCATAGCAGGCATCTATCATTTCGACGGAACGCCCGCGTCTCCGGTGACGCTGAAGGCGATGACGGATGCGCTGGTTCATCGTGGCCCGGATGGAGAGGGGCAGTTCACTGATGGCCCGGTGGCACTCGGGCATAGGCGTCTGTCGATCATTGATTTGTCGGATGCGGCCCATCAACCCATGCCGTCGGCGGACGGCAAATTGGTGCTCACCTATAATGGCGAGGTCTATAATTTTCAGGAATTGCGGATTGATCTCGAAGCCAAGGGACACTCGTTCCGCTCGCGGGGCGATAGCGAGGTTGTGGTTACAGCCTTTCGCGAATGGGGCTTGGACGCCGTTTCGAAATTCAACGGCATGTTTTCGCTGGCGGTTTGGGATCGGGCCAATCGGCGGCTGACGCTGGCGCGTGACAGATATGGCGTGAAGCCGCTTTACTATTGGTTTGATGGCAAGACGCTTTTGTTCGGCTCCGAGATCAAGGCGTTCATGAAGTTCCCGGGCTTCAAAGCGAAGCTCGACCAGACCCATCTCGCCGAATATATGACGTTCCAGAATTTCATCTCGGACAATACGTTGTTTGCGGGCGTAAAAATGCTGCCCGCAGGGACGACGATCACGATTGATGCGGGCATGAAAAAACTGCCCGAGCTTGCGCGCTATTGGGATTTCCGGTTTGTTGAAGACGAGACGATTACAGACCGTGCGGAAGCCGAGCAGGAAGTGGATCGCTTGTTCCAACAGGCGGTGAACCGGCAATTGATTTCGGATGTGCCGCTGGGATCGTATCTCTCAGGCGGGATGGATTCAGGCTCGATTACGGCGATTGCTGCACGGCAGCGGCCGATGCTGCACACATTCACGGTGGGCTTTGATATGTCCTCGGCGTCCGGCCTCGAAATGGCGTTTGACGAGCGCAAGGCCGCGGAGCGGATGTCCTATAAATTCAACACCGAGCATTATGAAATGGTGTTGAAGGCGGGGGATATGGAGCGCTGCATGCGCTCGCTCGTCTGGCATCTGGAAGAGCCCCGGGTTGGGCAAAGCTATCCGAATTATTATGCCGCGAAACTAGCGAGCCGCTTTGGCAAGGTTGTGCTGTCGGGTGCGGGCGGTGACGAGCTTTTCGCGGGCTATCCGTGGCGGTATTACCGGGCTGCAAGCGCGCAAAATTTTGATGAGTATGTCGATCGGTATTACGAGAATTGGCAGCGGCTTGTGCCGTCGGAATCGTTCAATGATCTGATTTCGCCGCTCGGTGCCGAGGGTCGTAACGCGGATCCGCGTGCGATTTTCCGCAATGTGTTCTCGCATCATGATGCGGAATTGAAGACACCGCAGGATTACATCAACCATTCGCTCTATTTCGAAGCCAAGACGTTCATGCATGGTTTGTTGGTCGTCGAGGACAAGCTCTCCATGGCGCAGTCGCTCGAAAGCCGCGTGCCGTTTCTGGATAATGACCTCGTGGACTATGCGGGCCGTGTGCCGGTGACGATGAAACTGGCAAATCTCGGCGAGGTGTTGAAGCTTGACGAAAACACGCCCGGCTCCAAGACGGCGGCCTATTTCGGCAAGACGAATGACGGCAAGCTGATTTTGCGCTCGGCCATGTCGAAATATATCCCGGAAGATGTGACGCAAGCGTTGAAGCAGGGGTTCTCGGCGCCGGATGCGAGCTGGTTCCGTGGCGAGAGCATCGAGTATGTGCGTCGCACGCTGATGAACCCGAAAGCGAAGCTGTGGGATTATCTTGACCGGACGACGGCGCAAGCGCTCATTATGGATCATCTCGACGGCCGCCAGAATCGGCGTTTGCTGATCTGGTCGCTTCTGTATCTGGAAGTGTGGCTTGATGTCTTTGGTGTGTGATCATGACGTCTGATGCAAATGAGCTTGCGGCACTTCTGAACGCGGTGCGGGCGCAACGTGACGCGGAATTGCGTGCCAAGTTCAACCGGAGCCTGCCGTTTGCGGATGCGCAGTTTGATCGCTGGGAGCGGGCCAAGGCGTTGGGCTTTGGCGATAAAACGAGTATTTACGATTCATCCTTCGTGTTTGGCGATGTAACGATTGGTGCGAATAGCTGGGTCGGGCCGTTCACGATGCTGGATGGCTCGGGGGGCGGGCTGACGATTGGCGATTTTTGCTCGATCTCCTCGGGTGTTCATATTTACACGCATGACACGGTGCTCTGGGCGCTTTCCGGCGGCGTGAAAGAGGCACGAAAGGGCGCGGTCTCCATCGGGGCGCAGACCTATATCGGGGCGCAGGCAGTGATTATTGCGGGCGTTACCATCGGGTCGCGCTGCGTGATTGCGGCCAATAGTCTGGTCAATCGCGATGTGCCGGATGGCACGATTGTCGGCGGCACGCCGGCGCGTCGGTTGGGCTGTGTTGAAGGCGAGGGGACTGACGTACGTCTCGTTTATGATCGCAAGGATGGCGGATCATGAGTGGCGCGGAACGCCGAGAGGCGCAGGAAGTGCCGCGTCGATTGATGATGATCGGCTATGACAGCATCGAGAAACTTGTGGCGGATGGTAAAATCCGGCTTGATGACCTGACATCTTTGGAATTGCAGTTCAATTTCGGCAAAATGTTCGACGAGGTGCTCTATATCGTGCCGTTCGGTCGCAAGACGCAGGAGCGGCGGATTTCGGACACGATTACCTATCAAGAGCTCGAATTCCCGCGTGGCGGGCGTGGCTTGCGCAAGCTGTTTGCGGGATTAGGGCATGTTTTCGGGGCGCGCCGATTTCTCGACAGAGCCGTTGAGAGCTTCCATCCGGACGTGGTGCAGACTGTTGGTCCGCATTATACAGCCGCGATGGCGCTTTTGGCAGGCAAAGTCAGAGCCTTGCCAAAGGTGTGCATGATCGAGGCCTATTGGGAAGATATATTGCCGTTCCAGCAGTATTTTCCGGCACTGGTAAAACGTGTTCTGCCGTTCTGGTATCGTTTTGTGTATCGCAGGTTCGACCGCTATACGGGCGCGCCGTCGCTGTCGCCGCCCTATTATACGGCGAAGGGGATGGATGCGGCGCGGATTTCGCCGTGGATCCAGCCGCTTGATTTGCGCGAGGTCGAGGGGGCTGAAGCGTCCGACGCGCCGTCGGCCGTTTTGGAGGCTGCCCATCCGCGGATTGTGGTTTTGGGACGTTTGCACCCTGAAAAACTTGCGACCGATGCCTTCGAGATTTTTGCACGTGCGGTGGGGGATGATTTGCCCGGCGCGTTGATTTTTGTCGGTGACGGGACGGATCGTCCGGTGATCGAGGCGCGGGCGCGGGAACTCGGGCTCTTTGAGCGGATTGTCATCACCGGGCTTATTCCGCACAAACAAGCGATGGCAGTGTTGAAGGCGTGCGATCTTTCGATTGCGCCGATGCAGGGTTCGGCCCTTCTTGAAACGCTGGCGGCGGGGGTTGCTACGATTGCCTATGATCACGAGACGCACGCGGCTTTGATCACAAGCGGGGAAAATGGCGTTCTGGTACCGCATCGCGATATCGACGCGGCAGCAGATGTTTTGCGCCGATGGTTGGTGACGCCTGACGAGGCGAAGGGGTTTGGCGAAGCGGCGAAACGGCGCGTGGAACAAAAATACAACGTCACCGCGATGCGTGATTTGTTGTTGGAGCCGTTTATCCAAGCCTATAGTATGACACACTTTAGACAGCTGCGAAAATTGGAGTCGCGACGATGAAGGCGCGGCTTCTCCATATCGATGTGAATGCGACCTTTATCAATCCGACGCGGAACCTGCTGCCGGTCGCGTTGACGCAAGGGTGCGAGACACGGTTTTTCGGGCCGGGCTATGTGACGACGGAAGTGTTGGCGCGCGGCCTTGCGGCCTTCATTGCTGCGGAAGGCCCGTTTGATGTGATTTCGAGCAATTCACTCGTATTGGTTGCAGAAAAACCGACTTTGAGCGCCTATATAAAGGCGATCAGGAAGGCCTATGCGTTTTCGTGGGACGAGAATGATCTTGCGTATCTGGCGATTATCGCGGCGGATTTTATCGCCCAGCCGATCCCGCGGCTTGTGATTTTGCTCGAGAATGATTTTTACAACTGGACCGGGCGGGATATTGAACGGATCAGCCAGGCGGGCGATTTCTTTATCGGGTTCGGCGAAGAATTTTGCCCGTTCCTGAAAGACATGCCGTTTTTATCGCGCGAGCGGTTTGCGGCATCGGCGACGGATCATTGGGCGGAGTTTTGCCGTTCGCAGCGGCATCGGGTCGGGTCATTGCTGCATTTTGTGGCGGATACGGAACTTGACGTAACGCCGGTCTCTGTGCGTCCGGAAGCGTGGTCGGTGATGGGGGTGCAATATCATTCGCGGCAGGTGGCGCGCGATACGCTGATTGCGAACGGTATTCAGCCGGTTATTGATACGCGATTGCGGAAATTCGTGTCACTCCTTAAAAAACTCAGACTGCTTGGGCGAGAAAAGCGGTTTATCCAGACTTTGCTGAACGGGGATTTTGCGCGGAGGTTGAGAGCGTGCCGGTATTCGTATACCTGCGGTTCGGCGCTTGATATGCCGATCAGGAAGTTTTTCGAGATACCGGCCAGCGGCGCGCTTCTGGTCTGCCGTCCGTTTCACGGGTTTGGCGCTGCGGGGTTTGCCGACGGTGTGAATTGCGTTGTTTCGGAGCCGGATGCGCTGGGCGCTGTTCATCAACGGGTGAGTGAAGCGAGGCACATTTATGACGCTGTTGCGGCTGCGGGACAGCAATTGATGATCGAACAGCACTCAATTGCAGCGCGGGCGCGGCACTTTGCGGTGATCATCGAGGCGATTGCGGAGCGGCGCTTTTTTGGCAGTTTCTGGGACGCGGGCGAGCATCGGCTGCGACCGATGCAGGTAAGGTCTTTGGTTGACGGGCGCGGGGGGGTGGCGTGATGTTGTCGTCATTGTTCCGCCTGTTCAAGGATGTTTACCGGGTCACGGGGATCAAGCTTGTCGGGCTTGTGGCGTTGACGACAGCGAGTGCCTTGCTTGAAGGTGCGGCATTGGCGGCTTTGCTGCCGCTACTGTCCGGTATGCCGGGCGGGGAAGTGCCTTCCGATCGTGTGACAAGCGTGATTTATGCCGTGCTCGCATATCTTGGAATGCCAGCCACTGCCTTCGGTGTTGCGGCGTTGGCGATATTTCTGATCCTGATCGGGGCGGCGGTGTTTCTGGTGCAGGCTTATTATGCGGCCCGGCTGCAGACAGATTATGTCGCACATTGGCAGAAGGCGCTGTTCAAAGGGTATTTTTCGGCGCGATACGGGTTTTTCAGGGAGCGGCGGGGCGGTGATCTGATTTCGGCGGGTTTGACCGAGCCGATCCGGCTGGGCGGGGCGTTTTATCAAGCCAATCTGATCCTCTCGTCGATCCTGTTTATTTCGGTACAGGTGCTTGTCGCGCTGGTGATTGCGCCGGTGGTGGTGCTGTTGCTGCTGGGCGTCGGGACGACGTTGTTTCTTGTGTCGGTCGGTCTTGTGCGCCGCGGGCTTGCGGTGGGCGAGCAGATCACGCGGGTCAACGCCGATTTCCAGACGGATTCTGGCGAGCTGATCGCGGGCGCGAAGTTCGTGAAGGCGACGGCAACCGAGACGCGCGCTTTGAGCCGGTTGACGGCGGCGATCGAGCGGATGCGGCATCTGACCTTCACCAATGCGTTCGATGTGCAGATCGTTCGGGCAATCTTCGAGTATGCGAGCGGATTGACGGTGATTGCGTTGCTGGTCGCGGGGCCGATGTTGCTGTCGGTCGATATTGGCGCCGTGCTCGTGATCGTGGCGATGTTTATCAGGCTGTTTCCGAAGGTGACGGGTTTGCGGCAGTGCCAGCAATCGATCAGCCTTGTATTGCCGGCGTTTGATGCGGTGTCCGAGATGTTGGCGTCGGCGGAAGCGGCGCGCGAAGTGCTGCCCGAGGGGGCGAAGGCGCTGCCGCGCGCGGCAGGTCCGGCGGCGATTACCTTCGATGCGGTCTCGGTGGAGATCGAAGGGCGGACGATTGTGTCGGAGGTGTCGTGCGACATCGCGCCGGGGAGCTTTGTGACGATTACGGGGCCGACCGGGGCAGGAAAAACGACATTGCTCGATTGCATGCTCGGCTTGCGCCCGATTGCGTCCGGGCGGGTGATGATTGATGGTGTTTCGCTCGACGCCCTGTCGATGGAACAGTGGCGGCGCAGTATCGGATATCTGGGGCAGGACCCGATGATGTTCCATGCGACGATTGAAGAAAATCTGAAGTGGATCAAGCCTGAATCGACGATGGACGAGATTGCGGAAGCGTTGCGGCGGGCGTCGGCGGAATTCGTCTACAAGCTCCCCAACGGGCTTGAGACGATTGTGGGCGATGCCGGTGGCAGGCTTTCGGGTGGGGAACGGCAAAGGCTCGCATTGGCGCGTGCTCTTCTGGGATCGCCGCGATTGCTGGTGCTGGACGAGGCGACAAGCGCGCTTGATTCAGGCACGGAAGCGTCGGTTGTTGCGACAATCGAGCAGTTGAAGGGCCAGTTGACGATTGTGTCGATCACGCATCGTGAGGCGATGGTCGGGGCGGCGGATCGGGTGATCGAAGTTCGTGACGGGCGGATCGTGACGCGGCGGGCCGAGGCACGGAAGGGGACTTGAATGGCGATTGCTTTTATTGATCTTGCGGCCCAAAGGGCGCGGATCGGGGACCGGATTGATCAGGGAATGTTGGGCGTTGCCCGGCATGGGCAGTATATTCTCGGGCCGGAAGTGAAGACGCTGGAGGCGGATCTTGCGGCGTTTTGTGGCGCGCGCGAGGTGATCTCGGTCTCGAACGGGACAGTGGCACTCGCCATGCCGCTAATGGCGAAGGGGATCAGGCCGGGGGATGCCGTGTTCTGCCCGAGTTTCACCTTTGCGGCGACGGCGGAAGTTGTGGCGTGGCTCGGGGCAACGCCGGTATTCGTTGATGTCGACCCGGATACGTTCAATATTGACCCGAATAGTCTGAAACAGGCCATTATCGGTGCGCGGGAGCAGGGGTTGAAGCCTGCGGCGCTCATTACGGTGGATCTGTTCGGGCAACCGGCAGACTATGATTTGATCGAACCGATTGCCGCCGAGAACGGCCTTTGGCTGATGTCGGATGCGGCGCAAAGTTTCGGGGCGACGTTTCGCGGGCGGAAAGTCGGGACGATCGGGGCTGTGACGGCGACGAGCTTTTTCCCGTCGAAGCCGCTCGGATGCTATGGTGATGGTGGTGCGATTTTTACCGATGACGCGGAAATGGCAACGGTTTTGCGGTCGCTCCGGGTGCACGGGCAGGGAACTGACAAGTATGACAATGTCCGGATCGGGTTGAACGGACGCCTTGATACGGTGCAGGCGGCGGTGCTGATCGAGAAGCTGAAGATTTTCGGTGACGAGATCGCGGCGCGCGACCAAGTGGCGAAGCGCTATTCCGCATTGCTAAAGGGGCATGTGAAGACGCCGCATCTGATCGGGGATGTTGTCTCGGCGTGGGCGCAATATACGATCCTGGTGGCAGGGGCAAAGCGACCGGCGATTATCGCTGCTTTGAAGGAACGCGGTATTCCGACAATGGTTTATTATCCCAAGCCGCTGCATCAGCAGACGGCGTATCGGCGGTTTCCGGTTGCGGGGAACGGGTTGCCGGTAAGCGAACGTCTGGCCTCAGAAGTTCTGAGCCTGCCGATGCATCCCTATCTTGATACTGAAACACAAGATCACATTGTCGAGGCCTTGCTCGAGGTGTTGGCGCTTGAGGGTGTGACGGCATGAATGCCATTTTGTCCATGATCGGTCGGGTGATCGGTTTGATCTCGACGCTTATTCTGGCCCTCGGTATCGGGGTGATGGTCAATCTCGAGCGCTTGATCATGGTGGATCAGCCTGTCGAGAAGGCTGCCTATGCCGTTGCGCTCGATGGCGACAATAAACGGGTGATGTTAGCTGCTGATCTGGTGAAGCGCGGACTTGCGGACAAGGTTCTGCTGAGTAATGGCGAGCCGGTGCATGAAGATGAGCTGACGAACCTGATGCGCGAGATCGGCTATGCGCCGCCTGATCGCATGGAGGTTAAATACCGCATGCTTGAGAAGCTCGGCGTTGCGCGGGACAAGATTGCCGAGTTCGGCTTAGCGAGCCTGAATACGCGCGAAGAGGCCAAGGCGCTGGCGGGGTTTTTGAACGGCAGCCGTGATGCTGTGATCATTGTGACGACAAATTACCACTCGAATCGCGCAAAGATGATTTTTGAGGCTGCGTTGCCGGATGTGAAGGTGATGATCGCCTGCCCGGGCGGGTGCGTTGCGCCAGCGAATTGGTGGAAAGACCCTGCAGTCACTGCGCAATTCGTGCTGGAAGCGGTCAAGCTCGGATATTATCTTCTCGGCAATACTGACCGTGTTTAGCATCACCCCCTGAATTCCAACCTGAAGGCGTCTGCCATTTTGGGGCGCGTGTAGACTTGAACGATGCGGGTGCGGTTAAGTGCACCAATCTCCTGGCGTTTTGCCGCTGATATTTTGATTTGTGCAAGAATCCGGTCAGCCAACGTCTTGCCCGGGGTTCCGGTGGCGATATGATCGTCCGCATTCAGGACAATTCTGCAGTCACCGACATTGGTGGCAATGGCGGGCAGTCCTGTCGCCATGGCTTCGGCAAGGACATTGGGGAATGATTCCGAACGCGACGGCAGGACGAAAATATCGAGCGCGTTCAGAATGTCCGGAATGTCGTTTCGTGGGCCCAGAACGTGCACTTGATAATTCTGCAGACCCGATGCCACGATACCGGGATGATCAGGTGACAAATCGCGCCCTGCAAGGACGAGATGCAGGCGGCCGAACCAAACCGTGGACAAGAAGTCATGCAACCCTGCCATGGCTGCAAACAGGTCAGGATAGCCTTTTTCCGGCGCGTTTCTGCCAATCGCGCCGATCACGATGGCCTTTTCTGGAATACCTAATTGCGACCGCATATTTTTGCGAATCTTGTCGTCGGGCTTGAAGAGATCGGTATCGACAGCGTTCGGAATCACGGCCCATTTTTCGGAATAGTCTGAAAATCCGATTGCCTGATGAGCGTTCATCGCCGCCTGCGAATTGGTGACGATGCGAACGCGCATTCGATGCGACAGGGATGCCAGCATGCGCTGAACAATGAAACGCGCGGGCTTTTCGGAAAGACCGACGTAGGGCATGCTGCGAATATGCCAGATTATTCTGGCCCTGTACCCGATAAAAATATAAGCAAGACTGACGAGCAGAGACGCATAATAGAGCCATGCGGACACCACGTCCGGCCTGACGCGCCGGATCAAGCCGACGAGCCTGAAATAGGCTCCGAACATGCTGAGTACGCCATCGACGCCAAGGTCTTCCATCGGGATACCAAGCGCGATGATCGATGCGCCGATCGTATTACCTTCTCTGAGAGGCTTTAGGGTGACGATAGCATGTGTTTTGCGTTCTTCCCCCAATGATTCAAGAAGACGCAGCAGTGTCATTTCCGCGCCGCCGTGCTGGCTGAGATCATTGACAATATGGAGGACGCGAATTCGGGCCATGGCGACAGGTTAACTTTCAGTTCATTGCCTCTTTGCTACGGTATTTTTATGAGGTTGCGAAGAGTGTTTTTGTCGGTGATCGAGCGATGCTTTCTTGCGCGGCAAGTTTGTGCGAGAAGCGTTGCAACCGCGACGATGAATGAATGCGGTATTGTTCCAAGTATGACCGGACCTGAAAGACTATGACAACGCGTTTTGTGATCCGGTTCGACGATGTGACGCCCGGAATGGCGTGGAGCAAGTTTGCGCCGTTCGATGCGCTCGCGCAGGAATTGAATATTCCCTATCTGATCGGTCTGGTTCCCGACTGCCGAGACCCTGCTTTGAGCGTGGAACCGCATCGCGCTGACTTTTGGAATTTTGTGCGGGAGCGCGTGGCGCGCGGATGGACTGTGGCGCAGCACGGCCATACCCACCACT
Source organism: Alsobacter soli (assembly GCA_945883115.1). GTDB lineage: Bacteria > Pseudomonadota > Alphaproteobacteria > Rhizobiales > Beijerinckiaceae > CAIUPE01. Next base: position 2,470 of record CAMCXA010000011.1, on the reverse strand, counting down.
ATGTGACTGCCGAGCGGGGCCTTTTGGGCATTGGCAAAAAATCCGAATTTGCCGGCTTGCCGTTTGCCGAGCAGAAAGAAATGCTCGCGACAGGCAAGGATATTCTCGTTAGAGAAGGGGTTTGGCAGCCGGTTTTCATGGCACCGTCGCATAGTTTTGACGAGAACACGCTCAAGGCGCTTGATGATCTCGGGTTTGAAAGCCTGACGGATGGATACGGATTTTATCCATATAAAATCAGAGGGTTGTTGGCAGTTCCTCAACTCTTTTCCAAGCCGATTGGATTTGGTTTCGGGGTCGAGACCGTGTGTCTGCATGTGAATACTTTATCAGTGGCACAGATCGACAGGCAGGTTTCGACCCTTCGGGCGCGGCGCGGTTCGATCATCTCGTTCCCGGAGGCGCTCAAGGTCGTGGCGCCCGTTCCGCTGATAGCGCCTATTGTTCGCGTTGCATCGGAAGTTGCGCTCAAAACCTTTCGTTCACTGAGAGGTTAGGGCGATATGTGCGGATTTACGGGATTCTTTTCGGACAATGCCGGATCATTCGGGCTTGATACGCTGGAGCGCATGGCGGGAGCAATCGCGCATCGTGGGCCGGATGATCAAGGCTTGTGGCTTGATGCGGAAGCGGGGATTGCGCTGGGGCATCGGCGGTTGGCGATTGTCGATTTGTCGAGGGCCGGGCATCAGCCGATGCAGTCGGATTCAGGCCGTTACGTGTTTGTTTTTAATGGCGAGATTTATAATCACGCGACGATGCGGGCCGAGATCGAGGCGAGGGGGAGTGCTCCAACGTGGCGGGGGCATTCCGACACGGAGACATTGCTCGCCGGCTTCGAGCTTTGGGGCGTTGTGGAAACGCTCGGGCGCGCCATCGGCATGTTCGCGTTTGCGCTGTTTGACCGGAAATTGCAAACGTTGACCTTGGGGCGGGACCGGCTCGGGGAAAAGCCGATTTATTACGGGTGGAGCAAGGGTGTTTTTCTGTTCGGATCTGAGTTGAAGGCGTTGCGGTGTCACCCGGCATTTAGTGGCGAGATTAACCGAAACGCCTTGGCGACCTTTCTGAAATACCAATATGTGCCCGGTCCGGAGAGTATCTATTCAGGCATCCGGAAATTGCAGCCGGGGTGCGTGCTGACGCTCTCACTGGCGCAGAAGGAGCCCGTGATCGAGACCTATTGGTCAGCGATTAAACAGGCACAAGCGGGAGTAAAAAACCGGTTTTCGGGAACGCCTGACGAGGCTGTTGACGCGCTTGAATCCTTACTCGGCGATGCCATTGGCCAGCAAATGATGGCTGATGTGCCGGTCGGGGCGTTTTTGTCGGGTGGAATTGATAGCTCCACCGTGGTGGCATTGATGCAGAAGCGGTCGGCACGGCCGGTGCGCAGCTTTGCAATCGGATTTGATGTGCCCGGGTTCAACGAGGCGATCTATGCACGCGAGGTTGCGCAGCATCTCGGGACCGAGCATACGGAACTCTATGTAACGCCTCAGGCGGCGCTCGAGCTCGTGCCGAGATTGCCTGAATTTTACGACGAACCCTTTGCGGATTCGTCCCAGATTCCGACCTATCTCGTCTCGCAACTGGCGCGCCAGCAGGTGACGGTTTCGCTTTCGGGCGATGCAGGTGATGAGCTGTTTGCGGGCTACAACACCTATGCGATGGCGGAGCGGTTCGAGCGGATTGCTGCCTCAATGCCCGGATTTTTCAGGCAATTTATCGCGGGCGGGATGGACGCGCTCGGGGAGCCGCTTGCAACAGGTGCGGGGCGTCCGGCTCTCGCCCGGCAAATGCGGTTGGCGGCCCATGTGCTTCGCGGCGGGGGTTTAAGCGAACGGGCGGACCGGCTGCAGACGCATTGGCAGAGGGGCGAAGGGCTTGTATTGGGCGTGCCACACGCGCTCGCGCCTTTTGATCTTGCCACTGCTGAATTTGCCAATTTTACAACAGCCGAGAAACTTATGGCTCGGGATCTCGTGCATTATCTGCCGGATGATATTCTGGTGAAGCTGGACCGGGCCTCGATGGCGGTGGCGCTTGAATCGCGGGTGCCGATGCTGGATCATCGGGTGGTGGAATTTGCCTGGTCCTTGCCGATGGCGCTGAAGCGGCGCGAGGGGCAGACGAAATGGGTGCTCCGTCAGGTGCTCTACCGGCACGTGCCACGCGCGATGATTGATCGCCCGAAAAAGGGCTTTTCAGTGCCGATTGCGGCGTGGCTCAGGGGGCCGCTCAAGGAGTGGGCGGCGGATCTGCTCGACGCGAAGAGGCTCGAGGCGGAAGGGTTTCTCAATCCGCTGATGATCAGCACGGCGTGGAACGAGCATATTAGCGGGCGGGTGGATCGCCACAATGATCTCTGGAGTGTGCTGATGTTCCAGCAATGGCTGAGGCGTTCGGCGGATCAGCGATTGGTGTAGGCGCGATACCAGTCGATGAAACGGCCAACGCCAACCGCAAG
>CAMCXA010000010.1 GCA_945883115.1 Alsobacter soli | reverse complement strand
CGGGCGATGGTTGCGGCGCGGCCGGATTTCCGGCCTGCAAGGAAAGGGTGAGATATGGCATCGCGGATGGAAAGAGGCCCGCTCGCGGATTGGTGGTGGACGGTTGATCGCGCACTGCTTGTCATGTTCGTGATGTTAATGTTGTTCGGCATTCTTGTCAGCCTCGCCGGAAGTCCTCCGGTTGCAGAGAGGCTGAATTACGGGACCTTTCATTTTGTGATCCGACAGATGATCTTTCTTGTTCCGGCTGTCATTATTCTTGTGGTTACAAGTTTTCTCTCACCTCGGTATGTTCGCAGGCTTGCGTTGCTTGTCTATGTCGGCGCTATGGCGCTTGTCGTTTATGCACTGATTTACGGCGTCGAGATCAAAGGAGCGCGTCGCTGGATCAATTTTGCCGGAATGGCGTTGCAACCGTCGGAATTCCTGAAGCCGGCTTTCGTTGTTCTTGTCGCGTGGGCGTTCTCGGAGGGAGGGCGGCGTACCGATGTTCCGGGGAATATTATCGGGCTGCTTTTACTGGCAATAACGATAATTCCGTTGGTATTACAACCTGATATCGGTCAAACGGGTTTGATTTCGATTGTGTGGGCAGGGCTGGTTTTTCTTTCCGGCTTGCATATGTTCTGGGTCGTGGCACTGGGCGGGATCGGCTGCGCGGGGATTTATGCGGCATATCTGTTTTTGCCGCATGTGACTGCCCGCTTTGATCGGTTTCTCAATCCGGAGTCGGGGGATACGTTCCAGATCGATAATGCGTTGAGAAGCTTCACCGAGGGTGGCTGGTATGGCAAAGGACCAGGTGAAGGAACAGTAAAGCGGATATTGCCGGATAGTCATACAGATTTTGTATTTGCCGTAACTGCAGAAGAGTTTGGAATAATCGTCTGCATGGTGCTGCTTTTGGTGTTCATGATCATTGTCATGCGTGGATTAATACTTTCCCGCCGGAGCGAAGAACCTTTTGCAAGGCTCGCAGGGGCTGGTTTGATCATGCTTTTCGGGGTGCAATCCTGCATCAATATGGCCGTCAATGTTCATCTGATACCGGCGAAAGGGATGACCCTGCCGTTCATTTCCTATGGTGGGTCGTCGATCATTTCGCTCGCTCTCGGTATGGGTTTCCTGCTGGCTGTGGTCAGGAAGCGGCCTCGGGCTGAGTATGCGGATGTTTACCGGATGATGACCCCGTCGAGAGCGGCGTGATGGCGGGGTTGAGGGTGCTTCTGGCTGCCGGGGGGACGGGCGGGCACCTCTTTCCGGCGGAGGCTTTGGCGATTGAATTGCGGGCGCGGGGGGCGAGCGTTCATCTTGCGACGGACGTCAGAGGGATGAAGTATGTCGGAGTTTTCCCAGCTGATTCAATGACTTCTATCGATGCAGCGACGTTCCGGTCACGTTCTCCTGTGGTATTGGTGCGGACTGTTTGGACGCTTGCCAAGGGGTTCTTCAAGGCGTGGGGACTCGTCAGAAAGCTCAAGCCTGACCTTGTGATCGGGTTCGGCGGATACCCCTCGGTTGCACCGGTTCTGGCCGGGTGGATGCGAGGTGTTCCAACACTGGTTCACGAGCAAAACGGCGTGATCGGACGAGCAAATGCCTTTCTTTCCCACAGGGTTACAGGAATTGCGACGGGTCTCAAAACGGTCAAAGGGCTCTCTGCCGTGTTGGAGAAGAAAGTCTCCAACGTTGGCAATCCGGTTCGACCTAACGTGTTGAAAGTAAAGGATGTGCCATTTCCAACGTTGGAAGCTTTGGAGGAACATTTCCAGTTCCGTGTCCTTGTTACCGGTGGAAGCCAAGGTGCATCGGTCATGAGCGATGTTGTACCACAGGCGATGGCGGTATTGCCGGAGAAGCAGCGGCGGTGTTTGCGGATTGTCCATCAGGCGCGCGGCGAGGATCTCGAGCGGGCACGGGCAGCGTATGAGACGGCGGGCGTGAAGGTCGAGCTCGCGGCGTTCTTCGATGATCTGCCGGCGCGGATTGCGAATTCCCATCTTGTGATCGGGAGAGCGGGGGCCTCGACGGTTGCCGAACTCGCGGTGATCGGGCGGCCGTCCATTCTGGTGCCGCTGCCGACTGCGATTGATCAGGATCAGGCGGCCAATGCCGCAAGCCTCGGGGATATTGGTGGCGCGATTGTTGTGAAGCAATCGGATTTCACGCCCGGCTGGTTGGCGATGACGCTTCTCGAGTTGATACGGAACCCAAAACGTTTGACCGACTCAGGGATAGCCGCAAAAAGCGCCGGTATTCCGGATGCTGCGCGCCGTCTTGCCGATCTCGTCGAGGCGGTGGCGCGCACGAAGCCGAGCAAGAAGTCACGCAAGGAGAAAACCCGATGAAGTTGCCTACCGAACTTGGTGCGATCCATTTTGTCGGTATCGGCGGCATCGGCATGTCCGGGATTGCCGAGGTGTTGCATAATCTGGGCTATCAGGTGCAGGGCTCGGACTCATCGGACAGCGCGAATGTGAAGCGGCTGCGCGAGAAGGGGATTTTGGTAGCGGTTGGTCACGCGCCGGAGAACCTCAAAGACGCAGAGGTTGTTGTCGTGTCGACGGCGATCCAGCGGGACAATCCCGAATTGATGGCGGCGCGCGAAAAGCGTCTACCGGTGGTGCGCCGTGCTGAAATGCTGGCCGAGTTGATGCGCCTGAAGAACTGCGTCGCGATTGCCGGAACCCATGGCAAGACGACAACAACGTCGCTGGTTGCAACGCTGCTTGATGCGGGGCATTTCGATCCGACCGTGATCAATGGCGGGATCATCAATGCTTACGGCACGAATGCGCGGCTTGGTGACGGCGAATGGATGGTGGTCGAGGCCGACGAGTCGGATGGTACATTCCTGAAACTGCCGGCGGACGTAGCCATCATCACAAATATTGATCCCGAGCATCTCGACCATTTCAAGACGTTTGATGCGATCAAGGACGCGTTCAGGGCATTTGTTGAAAATCTGCCGTTTTATGGTTTTGCGGTGATGTGCCTTGATCATGGCACGGTGCAGGAACTGGTCGGCAAGATCGAGGATCGCCGGATCATCACCTATGGCGAAAACCCGCAAGCGGATGTGCGGCTTGTCGATGTTGATCTGACAGGGGGACGGTCGCGGTTTTCGGTTTTGATCCGGGATCGCAAATCGGGCGCTGTCACCCGGATCAATGATTTGACGATGCCGATGCCGGGACATCACAATGCGTTGAATGCAACGGCTGCGATTGCGGTTGCGTATCATCTTGGTATTCCTCCGGACCTGATCCGTGAGGGGCTTTCCGGGTTCGGCGGGGTCAAAAGGCGGTTTACCCGAACGGGCGACTGGAACGGGGCGCTGATTTTTGATGATTACGGCCATCATCCGGTGGAAATCGCCGCGGTTCTGAAGGCGGCGCGGGCGTCCACGACCAAACAGGTGATCGCAATTGTCCAGCCGCATCGCTATACGCGATTGCATTCGCTGTTCGAGCAATTTGCGACCTGCTTTAACGATGCCGATCATGTGATTGTTGCGGATGTTTATGCCGCGGGCGAGCAACCTATTGCGGGAGCAGACAGGGACTCGCTGGTACAGGCGCTCAAAGCGCATGGCCACCGGCATGTGACAGCGCTTTCAAACCCCGTGGCGTTGGCGGAGCTCATCCGGGGCATTGCGAAGCCTGAGGATTATGTTGTCTTTCTCGGGGCAGGCACGATCACGCAATGGGCTTACGCCCTGCCGGGAGAACTTGCGAAACTGGATGGCACGCATTGACGCGCGGTATCGATGTCTCCTCGGTTCGAGGTGCGGTCGTTTATGATGCGCCGCTTGCGCCCTATTCATGGTTCAAGGTGGGCGGCAAGGCTGATCTATTGTTTACGCCGGAGGATGAGGCGGACCTTGGCGCGTTTCTGAAGGTGTTACCGTCGGATGTTCCGCTTCTCGTGATTGGGCTTGGCTCCAATCTGCTGGTGCGGGATGGCGGCTATCGGGGGGCAGTGATCCGGCTTGGCAAGGCGTTTCAGACGATAATTGTTGAACCGGATCATCGTATCAGGGCCGGAGCAGGTGCTGTTGATGTGAAGGTGGCGAGGCAGGCTGCAGAGGCTGGCATTGCGGATTTTTCATTTTTGCGCGGCATACCGGGAACGATTGGCGGTGCGTTGCGGATGAATGGCGGTGCTTATGGCGCGGAGATGCGGGATGTTCTTATCAGTGCGCGGGGAATTGATCGCGCGGGCGTGATCCGAACATTTGATTGTCGCCAGATGGGGTTCAGGTATCGCCACAGTGCGGTTGCCGAGGATGTTATTTTTACCGAAGCGCTGATGCAGGGGCGGCCCGGGGAGCCGGAGACGATTTTAGCGGAAATGGGCGCCATTACGGAGGCGCGCTCGGCAACCCAGCCGGTGAATACGCGGACGGGCGGATCGACGTTCAAAAATCCCCAGGCCGCGAAGGCCTGGGAATTGATTGATCGTGCGGGATGTCGTGGTCTGAGGATCGGTGGTGCGCAAGTTTCCGAATTGCATACGAATTTTCTGATCGCGCATGAAGGCGCAACGGCGAGCGATATTGAAGCGCTTGGCGAAGAGGTGAGGCGGCGAGTCTCTGAGCAAAGCGGCATCTCGCTTGAGTGGGAAATCAAACGCGTGGGGGAAGTATGAACAAGCGCCATGTTGCGGTTTTGATGGGGGGATTATCCGCCGAACGCAGTGTTAGTTTTGCAACCGGCGCCGCGTGCGCGACGGCGCTTGAGGGACAGGGATTTCGTGTCAGCCGTGTCGATGTCGGGCGCGATATTGCGGATGTTCTAACGTGGTTGAAGCCGGATGTTGCGTTCAACGCGTTGCATGGGCGGTTTGGCGAGGACGGGGTGATCCAGGGTATTCTGGAAATGTTGCAGATCCCCTACACCCATTCGGGCGTGCTCGCTTCGTCCCTCGCCATGCAGAAAGACCGGGCAAAGTTGGTAATGGCTGCGGCAGGCGTGCCGGTTGCCGAAGGGATCACGGTGAGCCGGTTCGAGGCTGCGAAGCGGCATGTGATGAAACCGCCCTATGTGATCAAGCCTGTCAATCAGGGTTCGTCGATCGGCGTGATTATCGTCCGGGAAGAACGCTCGCATCCACCGCAAGAGGTGGGACGAGAGGATTGGCCTTATGGCGATCTGGTGTTGGTTGAAAAATACGTCGCCGGGCGCGAATTGACGTGCGGCGTGATGAACAATGAAGCGCTGGGAGTCATTGATATCCGGCCGGCAAACGGCCTGTTTTATGATTTTGATGCAAAGTACGCGCAAGGCGGGTCAATTCATGTTTTACCCGCAGAAATTTTACCGAATATTTACCATCTTGTCCGAAAGCTAACATTAACGGCGCATCAATCTCTTGGCTGTCGCGGTGTTACCCGCGCGGACTTCCGATATGACGACAGACCTGATGGAACAGGCGAGTTGGTTTGTCTTGAAGTGAACACGCAGCCAGGAATGACGGAAACGTCTTTGATACCCGAGTTAGCGGCTTATGCCGGCATGAGTTTTGGTGAGTTGGTACAATGGATGGTAGACGACGCGTGTTGCGAACGGTGAATGGCAAGGCTCCGGCCTTCCATCAGCGTTCCGTCGTCCAGAAATCTCCTTCACTTTTCAGAATCCTCAAAAATAAATTCCCCGTACTTGGTCGACTTGAGGTCGGGTTCGGGCGTTTCACCCGTCGTCTTCCGGTAGGTCTTGGCGCCATTGCAACGATCAGCTTCTTTGCTGCGAGTATCGCCTTCGGGTTGGTCCGTGGCGGGTATGTTGACGGATTTTCATCCCTGTACGGATCGCCGATCACCGCAATGACACGTGTTGCAGGTCTCGGTGTCGAGCGTGTGACCATTTCCGGTCTTTATCGTCTGAACGAAAAAGACGTTCTACATGCCGCCGGGATCGGAATGACGAGCGCTCTGCCATTCGTCGATGTCGAGACTGTCCGCGCCAATTTGATGCGATTGCCGATCGTGAAAGAAGCGAGCGTTCGGAAGATGTATCCGGATCAAATGTTGATCGTGATTGAGGAGCGCGATCCATATGCGCTCTGGCAGCTAAATGGTGAAATCTCTGCGATTGCCGCTGACGGGCGCGTGATGGAGGGGTTGCATGAGAACGGTCTCACATCGTTGCCACTTGTTGCGGGTGCGGGGGCGGCCGAGCATGTTCAGGAATTTGTCGCGCTTTCGCAGCTTGTGCCTGAGCTGACACCGCATATCCGTGCGGGAATTTATGTCGGGCAGCGTCGTTGGACGTTGACCATGACGAATGGGCTCGAAGTGATGTTGCCGGAAGTTGAGCCGGCGAGGGCTGTTCAGCATCTTGCTTCGCTCGTGCGGGACTCACGTGTTCTCGAGAAGGATATTGTCACGCTTGATTTGCGCGAGCCGCACCGTGTGACTGTCCGTTTGACAGAGAATGCCGCGGCACTTCGCGAGGAGATGCTGAAGGAACGCGCCAAGGCGGCTGCGAAGGATAAGGGAGGTCTGACATGAATGGTCATGGCCTAACCCCCCGCATGAAGCCGATCTCGTCGCGCCGCGGATTTGTGATGTCCGTGCTCGATGTCGGAACGAGCAAGACGGTTTGTCTTGTGGCGCAGCTTGAACCGGTTCGCGATGCAGAAGCTTTGCGTGGCCGTTCCCACCGGATGAAGATAATCGGGATCGGGCATCAGAAATCGCGCGGAATCAAGAACGGCGTTGTTGTTGATCTTGATGCGGCAGAACACTCGATCCGGCTTGCGGTTGATGCGGCCGAGCGGATGGCGCGGGTCGAAATCCGGTCCGTGATTGTGAGTATGACGGGCGGGCGGTTGCAGTCCGAGGCTTATAATGCCGAAGTGACGTTGCGCGGACAGGCCGTCAGCGAAAATGATATTCGCCGTGTTTTCGAAGCTACCTCCCATACCGGGGCGACGCCGGGCCGTTCAATGCTGCATTCATTGCCGACCGGATTCTCGATCGACCAGACCCATCATATTCGCGATCCTCATGGCATGATGGGGCAGAAGCTGGGCGTCGATATGCATGTGGCGACCTCTGACGATTATGCGGTGCGTAATTTGATGCTGGCGGTCGAGCGATGCCATCTCAATGTCGAGGCTGTGGTTTCGAGCCCATACGCCTCGGGGCTTTCGGTGCTTGTCGATGACGAGGCCGAAATGGGCGTTGCGATCATCGATATTGGTGGCGGCACAACGAGCATGGGCGTGTTTGCCAATGGCGTGTTTGTGCATAATGACGCCATTGCGGTGGGCGGCAACCATGTGACCATGGATATTGCACGCGGATTATCGACGAGCGTGTCGCATGCCGAACGACTGAAGACGCTGCACGGATCAACGCTTGCGAGTTCGTCGGATGAGCATGAGACGGTGGCTGTTGCCGCTGTCGACGAGGATGACCGGGATCGCGTGACGCATATTCCGCGTTCGCAGCTGATCCGGATTATTCGTCCGCGGGTCGAGGAAATTCTGGAATTGGTGCGTGACCGGCTGAAGGCTTCGGGCTTCAGCGAGGCCGTGGGACGGCGGATCGTGCTGACGGGCGGCGGTGCGCAGATGACCGGGCTTGTCGAGCTGTGCCGCATTATTTTGTCGAAACAGGTGCGCGTCGGGCGTCCGCTCGGTGTGCAAGGTCTGCCGGATGCAGTGAAGGGTTCTGCCTTTTCGGTGCCGGTCGGGCTGCTTGTGTATCCGCAGGTCGCGGGGCTTGAACATTTCGAGCCACGTTCCTCCGGTGCGATGCTTGGAACCGGAACCGACGGGTATTTGTCGCGGATGGGGCGCTGGCTGAAAGAAAGTTTTTAGAAGCATTACCGGGCGGTGTCCGGTGATGTTCTGATCTGATGTTTATTATGACGCAGAAAGCGTCCAACACGAGAGGCGACGACGATGACAATCAATCTTTCGGTACCGGATATCCGGGAACTCAAGCCCCGCATTACGGTTTTCGGGGTTGGTGGCGCCGGCGGCAACGCTGTCAACAACATGATCGAGATCGGGCTTCAGGGCTGCGAATTCGTGGTTGGCAATACGGATGCCCAGGCACTTCTGACATCGAAGGCGCATCGTGTGATCCAGATGGGCATTCAGGTGACCGAGGGGCTCGGTGCAGGCTCGCAGCCGGAAGTCGGCGAGGCGGCTGCAGAAGAGGTGATCGACGAGATCCGCGACCAGCTCTCGGGCGCGCACATGGTGTTCGTGACGGCGGGCATGGGTGGCGGCACGGGGACAGGTGCTGCGCCGGTGGTTGCTCGCGCGGCGCGTGATATGGGCATTCTGACGGTTGGCGTCGTGACAAAGCCGTTCCAGTTCGAAGGAACGCGGCGGATGCGGTTGGCCGAGCAGGGCATTGTCGAGCTTCAAAAATGTGTTGATACGCTGATCGTCATCCCGAACCAGAATTTGTTCCGGGTTGCCAATGAACAGACGACGTTTGCGGATGCCTTCGCGATGGCGGACCGGGTTTTGTATTCGGGTGTTGCCTGCATCACCGATCTGATGGTGAAGGAAGGCCTGATCAATCTCGATTTTGCCGATGTGCGCGCTGTGATGCGTGAAATGGGCAAGGCGATGATGGGCACGGGCGAAGCTACGGGCGAGAAGCGTGCGCTCCGGGCGGCAGAAGCCGCGATCGCCAATCCGTTGCTCGATGATGTGAATATGCGCGGTGCGCGCGGATTGCTGATTTCGATCACGGGTGGTTCGGATCTGACTTTGTATGAAGTTGACGAGGCGGCGACGCGTATTCGCGAGGAAGTTGATCCGGAAGCGAATGTGATTTTCGGCGCGACGCGTGATGATACGCTTGAAGGGATCATCCGGGTTTCTGTCGTGGCGACAGGCATTGACCATGAAATGATGATGCAGGAAGTGGCAGATTCGGAAGCCGCTCATCGCGAGGACCGGATGGCTCAGATTGCAGAACAGGCGCGTGCCCAGTTGCAAGCGGCAGCAAGTGTCCGTCCGATGGTTCGTCCCGAGCCGGTTCGCGAGGAGATGCCGGTACAGCAGCCGCGTCAGCTGCCGCAGGGGTTCCAGCCGCGCAGTCTGCAAATCGGCGATGATCTTGCCATTCGCCAGATGCCGCCGCGCCAGCCGGCTCCAGAGCCGCGTCAAGTTGCTGTCGCGCAGGAACAGGAGCGGATGGACTATGTCGATCAGGGTGGATTTATTCCGCCGCAGAGCGAGAAGCCGATGCGTCCGATCCCGATGCCGCATGTGGACGATTTTTCGCCGATCGCGCAGCGCCAGATGGATGCGCACTCTGGGGACCGTCAGGGTGCTGTCCCGGTCGAGAAGCGTCGCCAGTCATTGATGGACAAGCTGACGCTCGCCGGGTTTGGTCGTCGGGCTGATGCTCAACAGCCGGCTCCGCAACCACGTCCGGTCGCGGCGACGCCTGATGCACCCGCCATGAACGACGTTGATTACGGCAGACGGCAACAGCCAGCGGCGCAACCTCGCATGTTCGAGGAAGATCAGCTGGAAATTCCGGCATTTTTGCGCCGCCAGAGCAATTAAGCCTGTAAACAAGGTTGCCGACATGATGAAAAGCCGGTCCGAAAGGACCGGTTTTTTTGTGACCAAGTGGCGACGGAGCCGCTTCAACCGCGGAATGTTACAAATGGTAAAAATCCGTGATTTGGCTTTACGGGCCGGTCTAACTAGACAAGAGGCAGGATAAAGCGGGATGACGCTCGGGCCGGTTTTCGGGGTATCGGGGCGGCAGGCCGAAAGCGAGAGAATTTTAATGCGGAATGCGATGCAATCGACGATCAGTACTGCCATTGAGATTACAGGACATGGCGTTCATACAGCTGCGCCAGTCACGATCAAGTTGCGTCCGGCGGATGTAAATTCGGGAATTCGCTTCTTGCGAACGGGGTTGCCCGGTGGGCGTGAGCGCCTGATCGAGGCACGACACTCCCAGATTACACCTTCTGATCTCTGTACAATTCTTGGCGATGCCGAGTCAGGGTCTGTCTCTACGATCGAGCATTTGATGGCGGCGCTTTATGCGTTGGAGATCGACAATGTTCTCGTCGAGATCGACGGACCGGAAGCGCCGATCATGGATGGCAGCTCGGCACCGTTTATCGAGATGATTGACCGCGCCGGTATCCGGAAGCAAAATGGCAATCGCCGTTATATCAAGGTTTTGAAGCGTTTGCGGATCGCGCAGGGTGAGCGGTTTGCTGAATTATTGCCGTTTTCCCAAGGCTTTCGTTTGACAGTCGAGATCAAGTTTGATGCCGAGGTGATCGGTCATCAGAAGAAGACGCTTGATTTGAGCCCGTCATCCTTCCGCCGTGAATTGGCTGGTGCGCGGACATTCGGGTTTTTGCGCGATGTCGAGAAATTGCGGATGGCGGGTTTTGCGCATGGCGCTTCGCTCGACAATACGGTGGCAATTGGCGATGACGGGATTTTGAATCCGGAAGGCTTGCGGTATCCGGACGAGTTTGTGCGGCACAAGATGCTTGATGCGGTGGGCGATCTGTCGCTCGCGGGATTGCCGATCCTCGGTCATTACCGGTCTTATGTTGGTGGTCATAAATTGAATGTGTCCATGCTGACTGCGCTTTTCTCTGATCGTTCGGCCTATGCAATCGTCGAGGCAGGAAAGCCTGTCGCGCGTCCGGTCGATGCTGCGGCCATGGCACCCGCTCTCGCCGTGCTATCGCCAGAGTTGAACTGAGCATATTTTCCGTCGGACTGCGCTGTGATTGGCCGAGTGGATCGTGCCTCAAAAAACCCCTTTCCCTGTGGCTGAAGTCGGACATGGCCCGTAGCGGGATTGAATGGTTTGGGGTATGAACTGCAAAGGTCGGGGCGGATCGAATCGCTTTGTTACTCGCGCAGTTGTCTGGAGGCATGGTTTATGAGCATCTTTGATCGTATCGGGACAGTCGTGTCGGGTCGTTCCACGAGGGTTCTGCTGGTGATTGCTGCCGCGGTGACACTGGGTGCCTGTGACACGGTGAGCAATCTTAATCCATTCGACAAGGGAAGCACTTACAAGCCTGAGATTATTCCGGAAATTCCGGCCGAGCGGCTTTACAATGACGGGCTTGCCCTCATCGAGCGGAAAGAATTTGAAGCAGCCTCCGAGAAGTTCCGGACGATTGATAAACAGTTTCCGTTTTCGGATTGGGCACGCAAGGCACTTCTGATGGAAACGTTCGCCAATTTCTCGCGGACCAATTATGATGAAACAGTGGTTTCAGGTAAGCGTTATCTTTCGCTCTATCCCGCTTCGCCGGACGCCGCCTATGCGGCTTATATGGTTGCCAATGCCTATTACAATGCTGTTCCCGACGTAACGCGTGATCAGGAACGTTCGGAGAAGGCGCTTGTGGCGTTTTCCGAGATTGTCGAGCGTTGGCCGACATCCGAATATGCGACGGACGCGAAGTTCAAAGTCAATGTGTTGAAGGATCAGCTGGCTGGCCGCGAAATGACGGTGGGCCGCTATTATCTCAAGAAGCGGAATTATACGGCCGCGATCAACCGGTTCCGTGTTGTCGTGTCGAACTTCCAGACGACGAACCAGATTGAAGAGGCGCTTGCCCGGCTTGCCGAAGCCTATCTTGCGCTCGGGATCGTGAACGAGGCCGAGACGGCCGCTGCCGTTCTGGGACATAACTTCCCGGACAGCCAATGGTATAAAGATACATATGCATTGCTCGAATCCAAGGGCACGGTACCGCGCGAAAACGAGGGCTCGTGGATCAGCAAGGCCTTCGGATCGTTCAAGCTTCTGTGAGGCTTGAGCGGGCCGGATCCGATGGATGCCCCTGCCGTGTTTCTCAATGGCGTTGAAGGTCCTCGAAAACCATGCTGATCCAGCTTGCCATTCGTGACATTGTTCTGATCGACCGGCTGGATCTCGCCGTTGAACCCGGCCTCAGTGTTCTAACCGGTGAAACGGGAGCCGGAAAATCCATTTTGCTTGATGCCTTTTCCCTCGCTTTGGGTGCGCGGGGAGATGGTTCGCTTGTCAGGCAAGGCGAAACACAGGGGCAGGTGACGGCATTTTTTCAGCCGGAACCGGACCATCCGGTGCGGGCCTTGCTGAAAACATCAGAAATTCCCGATGATGGCGATCTGATCTTGCGGCGTATCCAGTTTTCGGACGGAAGAACACGCGCCTTTGTCAATGACCAGATTGTCAGCGTGCAGACTTTGAAGGCGATCGGGGCATGTCTTGTCGAGATTCATGGGCAGCATGATGATCGCGCGCTTGCGGACCCGGCGACGCATCGGGCGATCCTCGACTCATTTGCCGGGGCGGAGAGCGAATTGGCGGCTCTTGCGGCGGCTCACACAAACCTGAAGGCGACCCGAGAGGCGCTCGAACAGCATCGCGCCCGCGTCGAGAAGGCACGGAAGGAAGCTGATTTTCTGCGCCATGCGGTGGAGGAATTGTCGACGCTCCGGCCCGAAGCAGGCGAGGAAGCGGCGCTCGCTGCGCGGCGGCAGACCATGATGCAGTCGGAGAAAGTGGCATCCGAAATCAATGATGCGCTTGAGACAGTGGGTGGTCATGGGTCGCCCATTCCTGCACTTTCTTCCGTGCAACGGAGATTGGAACGGCGCGGGGCGCAGGCGCCTGAATTGATTGAACCGAGCGTCAAGGCATTGGAAATTGCTTTGAATGCGTTGGAAGAAGCGCGAACGGCGTTGGAGGCGGCGCAAAGAGCGGCGAATTTTGATCCGCATGAATTGGAGCGGATCGAGGAGCGGCTCTTTGCGTTAAGAGCGGCAGCGCGGAAATATTCAGTGCTGGCGGATGACCTTGCCGCTTTGCGGGACCGGTTTGCTGCCGATGTTGCGGCGATTGATGCGGGGGAAAGCTCGCTTGCAAAACTTGAAGCTGCAATGGTTGAGGCTGATCGGCAGTATTGTCAGGCAGCACAGGCTGTGTCGGTTCAGCGGTATGAAGCGGCAGCGGCGATTGAGTCTGCGGTGAATGCGGAATTGCCGCCGCTGAAACTTGAGCGGGCGAAGTTCATTGTTTCCATGGAACGGGATGATGATGCGCGTGGACCGGATGGCTTCGACCGTGTTGAATTCTGGGTGCAGACCAATCCGGGGACACGGGCCGGCCCGATGATGAAGGTGGCTTCGGGCGGGGAATTGTCGCGCTTTATGTTGGCGCTCAAAGTGTGTCTCGCGGATCGCGGTTCGGCGCCGACATTGGTGTTTGACGAGATTGATTCGGGCGTTGGCGGCGCGGTGGCGGATGCGATTGGCCAGAGGCTGGCGCGGCTTGCGCATGGTGTTCAGGTGCTCTCCGTGACACATGCGCCGCAAGTGGCAGCGCGCGCGGGGCGGCATTTCCTGATTGCGAAAGAGGGTACGCCGGAGGGTGACCGCGTGGCGACGCGGATTGTGGCGATCAGCGATGCAAACCGCCGTGATGAAATTGCGCGGATGCTCTCGGGCGCGGAGATTACCGACGAGGCGCGGGCGGCGGCGACACGCCTGATCGAGGCAGCGCGATGAGCGCCAAGCCGGACCCGTTGCGGGCCCTTCCGGTTGACCAGCTTATGCCTTTGGAAGCGCGCATGGAATGGCAGGCGCTGGCAGATGAAATTGCCCAGCACGATGTGCTCTACCACCAGAAGGACGCGCCTTCGATCTCCGATTCTGACTATGATGTGCTGCGTCGCCGATTTGATGCGATTTTGGCGGCATTTCCGGAACTTCAGAACGAGGCGACATCGCTTGCCCGCGTGGGTGCGAAGCCTGCCGAAAAATTCGCAAAAGTGCGCCATGCTGTGCCCATGCTGTCGCTTGCCAATACATTTTCGGACGAGGAAGTCGGCGAGTTTGTCGAGCGCGTGCGGCGGTTTCTGGATTGGCCGGAGGAACGAGAGATTGCATTTACGGCGGAGCCGAAGATTGACGGGCTTTCCTGCTCGATCCGCTATGAAAAGGGCCAACTCAAAATAGCTGCGACGCGGGGAGACGGCGAGGAAGGCGAGGATGTGACCGCGAATGTGCGGACGATCCGCTCTATTCCGCAGGTTTTGCGGGGCGATGTGCCGCCGGTGATCGAGGTGCGCGGTGAAGTCTATATGTCGACTGCGGATTTTCTGGCGCTGAATACGCGGCAGGAAGCCGAGGACAAGCCGCCTTTTGCCAATCCGCGCAATGCGGCGGCGGGGTCGTTGCGGCAGCTTGATCCATTGATCACGGCGGCGCGACCTTTGAGGTTTTTTGCCTATGCGTGGGGAGCGGCGGAGGGTGACCTGCCGTCGGATACGCAGAGCGGCATGGTGGCGGCTTTTGGCACGATGGGGTTGCCAGTGAACCCGCTGACGAAACGCTGTGTTTCAGTCGAGGAGATGATTGCGCAGTATCGGCTCATCGAGGAGAAGCGGCCGACGCTGGGCTATGATATTGATGGCGTTGTCTACAAGGTGGACGACCTCGCGCTCCAGCAACGTTTGGGTTGTATCTCGCGCTCGCCACGCTGGGCGACGGCGCGGAAATTTCCGGCGGAACAGGCACGGACGGTTTTGCTCGATATTGATATTCAGGTGGGGCGGACGGGTGCTTTGACGCCTGTGGCTAAACTCCAGCCAATTACGGTGGGTGGCGTGGTGGTGTCGAACGCGACATTGCACAATGAAGACGAAATCGCACGGAAAGATGTGCGGGTTGGTGACACCGTTATTGTGCAACGGGCGGGTGATGTGATCCCGCAGATTGTCTCCGTGGTGCTTGAAAAGCGGCCCGCGGGGGCAAAGCCCTACGAGTTTCCGCATCTTTGCCCCGCTTGTGGCAGCCATGCGGTGCGGGAGACGGACCCGAAGACGGGCGAGGCGGAGGTGGCGCGGCGCTGTACGGCGGGGTTGATCTGCCCGGCGCAAGCGACCGAGCGGTTGAAGCATTTTGCCTCGCGCAATGCGTTCGACATTGAGGGTTTGGGCGACAAGCAGATTGAAGGGTTTTATGCGGATGGTCTCATCACGCGCCCGCGCGATATCTTTACGCTCGCAGAGCGGGATGCGCGGTCGTTGAAGAAGTTGAAGGACCGCGAGGGCTATGGCGCGGTTTCGGTGAAAAAGCTGTTCGAGGCCATCGAGGCGCGGCGGAACGTGACGTTGAACCGGTTTGTTTTCGGGCTCGGGATCCGGCATGTCGGCGAGACAACGGCCAAGCAATTGGCACGGCATTTCGGCTCCATCGAGAAATTACGCGAGGTTGCCGTGACGGCTTCAGCGGATGGCGAGGCGGCGAAGGCGGAGCTGACCGGCATTGACGGGATCGGGCCGATTGTCGCGGGTTCAATCGTTGATTTCTTCGGTGAGGCGCACAATCTCGAAGAGCTTGACGCGCTGATGGCGTATTTGACGCCCGAGGCGATGGAAGCGGTGGCGGCGGCGAGTCCGGTATCCGGCAAGACGGTGGTGTTTACAGGTGCACTGGAACGGATGAGCCGCGACGAGGCAAAAGCCATGGCCGAGCGCCTGGGGGCGAAAGTCTCGGGCTCGGTGTCGAAAAAGACCGATCTCGTGGTGGCAGGGCCGGGCGCAGGCTCAAAGCTTGCGGACGCCAAGAAGCATGGTGTCGAGGTGATTTCCGAGGATGAGTGGTTCGAGCGGGTGGGTGGGTGAGAGAGATTGTGGGAATTCCCACTTTTGTTTTTTTGAATTCAATGTTAAAGTCTTGTCATTGAAGGATAGATTTATGACTGTTCACACTCAAATCAAAATTCTCCATCCTGATGCTAAAGGTCGCGTTACGTTGGGTGCGATCGCGAAGGGCATTAGCTCTTATCGGATGACGCAGGATGGCCAAGGACGATTGGTTTTGGAGCCTTTTGTGGAGATTCCAGAACGCGAGCGTTGGCTTTATAATAATCGGGAAGCGTTGGCATCCGTGAAACAAGGAATCGCGGATGCCGAGGCGGGGCGACTTCATTCACTTGGAGACTTTAGCCAGTATTTGAAAGACGATGACGAATAGGCCCCTTTGACGGAATTATCCGCTAAGCCTTTGAGCAAAACAGGGATGGGGCGTTATTGAAAATATTGTTATGGTCGATTGTCCGGGACCATAATACCAGAACACACGATACGCCCCTGACGTATTATTTTCTGCATAGGCTTCAAACACACTCGTTCCGTTTGGACCATTTAAGCTTTCGTATTTGTGCGTGTTCAGGCTCGGGTGGCGGGGGTTCGTTTGCAAATAGCCGATTGTTTTTTGAACGGCCTTCAGGCGTTTTTTCAGCGCGGCATTATTTTGTAAGCCTTCAAAATCGCTCTTTGCACGCGACGTAAATTTGATTTCAAACACTCTTCATGTCCCTCTAATCAAATAGGCTACCATGAACTCGACATGTTTTTTACGAGATCATGCATTCCATTTTGATCAGTTATCAAATTTTTTGATTGATCGCGAGTAAGTTTAAAAAACTGCTGAACCCTCACACCTCCCTTGTCGCCTTCTCCAACCATTTCATCGTTTCCGCATCCACGAGCGGGCCGACAATGGCGCGGGTTTTGGCGTGGTAGGCGTTGAGCCAGGCGCGTTCCTCGGTGGTGAGGAGAGCGGGTTCAACCAAGTTCAAATCGATGGGTGCAAAGCTCAAAGTCTCGAAACCGTACATTTCGCGTTCGGCGCCGGGGATGTCGCGCTTTTCGACGAGGATGAGGTTTTCGATGCGAATGCCCCATTGGCCTGCTTTGTAAAAGCCGGGCTCATTGGACAGCATCATGCCAGGTTCGAGCGGGGTGACGCCGGTTTTGGCGATGCGCTGGGGGCCTTCATGGACGGAGAGGTAGGAGCCGATGCCGTGGCCGGTGCCGTGGTCGAAATCGAGCCCGACGTCCCAGAGCGCCTTGCGGGCGAAAGTGTCGAGTTGTGCGCCGGAGACACCTTTCGGGAACACGGCGATGTCAATCGCGATATGGCCCTTGAGCACGCGGGTGAAGCGGTCTTTCATCTCGGCGGTTGCGGGGCCGACGACGATGGTGCGGGTAATATCGGTGGTGCCATCCTCGTATTGCGCGCCGGAATCGATCAGGAAAATGCCCTTCTCGATGCGCCGATTGGAGTCGGTTGATACTTTGTAATGGGGCAGGGCGGCATTGGGGCCGGCGCCGGCAATGGAGGGGAAGGAGACATCCTTCAATACGCCGGTTTCGCGGCGGAAGCCTTCGAGCGCGATGGTGGCGTCGATCTCGGTGAGTTTTTCGGAGATGGCTTCGCGGTCGAACCAGGCGAGGAATTTCGTCATGGCCGCGCCGTCGCGTGCATGGGCTGCGCGGGAGCCGGCGATTTCGGCGCTGTTTTTAACGGCTTTCATCAGCGCGATAAAATCGGGGCCGACTTCGGGCGTCCCGCCAGCACTTTCAACCATGGCAATGAGGCGGTTTGAGGCGGAGGCCGCGTCGAATTTCACTTTTGCACGCGAAGTGCCAAGCTTTTGCAGCGCGCGATCAAGAGCTGCGGGTTCGGCGATTTCCGCGAGATCGGAAACGGCGCTGCGCACGGTGTTGTTGAATTTACGGCCATCCATGAAAAGCTCGGCCTTGCCCTCACGCGGGATGATGGCGAAGCCGAGGGGGAGGGGCGTGTGGCCGACATCGCCGCCGCGAATGTTGAACGCCCAGGCGACGGCGTGGGCATCTGTCAGCACGACGGCATCCGCGCCTTGGGCTGCGAGCTTGGCTTGAATGCGTTTAAGCTTGTCATGTGCGTCTTCACCGGCATAGGCGGGGCGGTGCAGGACGACTTGCGCGAGCGGGACCGGAGGGCGATCTTTCCAGACGCTGTCTATCGGGTTGGTGTCGACGGGAACGAGGATCGCGCCGACTTTTGCGCAGGCTTTCTCGAGCTTTTTGACGCCGTCTTGCGTGTGAAGCCATGGATCGAAACCGAGTTTCTGGCCGGATTTGAGGTGTTTTTCGAGCCAGTTCTCGGGCGGATTGTCGATCAGATGTTCGGGCGTGAAGGCGGCGGCGTTGACCTGCTCGCGGACCTGCACGGTGTAGCGGCCATCAACGAAAATGGCGGCAAGGTCGTGCAACACGATGGCTGTGCCCCATGAGCCGGAAAAGCCGGTGAGCCATGCGAGGCGCTCGGAAGAAGGAGGGACGTATTCGTTCTGGTGTTCATCGGTACGGGGCACCACGAACCCGTCGAGCCCACGGGCTTTGAGCTCTGCGCGCAAGGCTTTCACATGGGGAGCGCCCTGGGCGGGTGTGGTTTTTTGATCAAAAGTCTGAAAGACGGCCTCGGCCATGATGAATTCCTGTTATCTGCGGAGTGATTAAACGAAGCGGACGGGCCGCGTGCGGCGTTTGCGGAGGGTGAGTGCGGCCCAGCCTTCGAGATCGCCGCGATGATCGAGATACCAGCCTTGAGCGGCATAGGCGGAGAGCACGCCCGATACGTCATGCGCAAGCAGGCCCGAGAGAACAATGTCGCCATCGGGGGCAGCCACCGAGGTGATCGACGGCGCCAATCGCATCAGGGGACGTGCCAGAATATTGGCGAAAACGAGATCATATCCCCGTTCGCTAAACAGGGCTTGATGACGGACACCGCGCGCCGTGACGGGATGGACGTAAGACCCCGCGCGATTGAGCACGGCATTGCTGCGTGCGGCATGGACGGCAACCGGATCAATATCGCCCGCCGCGACCGGGCGATGCAAAGCGCGGGCGGCGGCAATGGCGAGAACGCCGGACCCTGTGCCGACATCGAGAACGCGTTTCGGGCGGCGGCGTTTCAGGATGGCGTCGAGTGCCAAGAGGCAGCCGCGCGTTGTACCGTGATGGCCGGTGCCAAAGGCCAAGGCGGCTTCAATCTCGATCCCGATGGCATTGACGGGAATGCGGGCGCGATCATGCGAGCCGTGCACCTGAAAGCGGCCCGCATGGACGATGGACAGGCCGTCAAGCGACGCCTTCACCCAGTCTTTTTCGGCGAGCGTTTCAATTGTCAGCGAGGCGGCCGCGGACGGGCTAACCGTTACCCTGATGAGTTCGCGCAGATTTTCGTCATCGGGGGGTGAGGAAAAATAGACTTCAACCTCCCATTTCAGCGTTTGTTCGTTCTCGAACGCCGCTGCGGCGGTCTCGGTCGGGTCGAATGTCTCCATGACACTATCGGCAACGGCGCGCGCAGTCGCCTCGTCGCAGACAAGGCGCATGACATGGGTCGGTTTCTGGGGGTGTAATCCTTCAAGCATGGCGCTTCATAGCGCGATCGATTGCAGGTGTCACGGGTGCCGTTCAATAGGCAGTGAGGATTTCCCGATGTTGCAAAGCGTCGTGATCGTTTTGTATTTTGATTTTTCAGTTTGATCTTTGTCGTCAATCCCGTTTTAATTTGCTGAAATTGAGACTCTTGCAATCGCCCAATAACTGGCCAAAATGGAATTTGTACGAGATAGCCGACATATCATATCGTTGCTGCGCGCAGACGGGTGGTAGCTCAAGCGGGTCACGGGGTCGCACCATCATTTCAGTAAGGCGGGCGTACCGCGTATCGTAACAATTCCACATCCGAAGCGCGACTTGCCGCTCGGAACGGTTCGGTCTATTTATCGTCAAGCAGGTTGGTTATGAGAGGATCACAATGAAACCGTATATCGGCCTTGTGTCCAAGGATCCAGAAAGTGCTTACGGGATATTTTTTCCGGATGCGCCCGGCTGTCATTCTGCCGCCGACGAGATTGACGATGTGTTTGCGATGGCAAGCGAGGCACTTGCCGGGTGGATGATCGCGATGCGCGAGGAAGGTCTGCCGATTCCGACACCACGCGATCTTTCATCCCTCCGGTCAGATGAGGCACTCGCAGATTCATGGCCCCAAGCGGTGATGGTGATCGCCGTTCCGGCTCCGGCAATGTCAGATCACTCACGCGCCGCCTAGACTGATCACGCCCTGGCGACGAAGGTTTCCAGCACCATTTTCCGTCCGGCCTTGTCGAAATCAATGGTGAGTTTGTTGCCGTCGACTGCGGAGACGGAGCCGTTGCCGAATTTGATGTGGAACACCCGTTCGCCTTCTGAATAAGACGAGGCGGTGCCGGTTGAGCGGGCGACGACTTCGCCTTCGATCAAGGTGGTGACCCGTCTTTGGGGAGCGGCTTGATAGGGGCTCGCCTGCTCGGAAAATCCGCTGTTATCGCCGTTTGACGACTGGCGCCTATTGGCGGTGTTTCCCGCGGCGCGCCCTTGCGCGCGTTGCCAGCCGGGTGTGTTGTAGGTCGATCCGCCAAATCCGCCGCCTTCGAAACGGGAATTGCCGAAGCCGCCTGCCTTGCTGAAGCCTGCCGGGGATTCCAGCACTTCGACGTGATCTTCGGGGAGTTCGTCGACAAAACGGGACGGAATTGTCGAGTTCCACATGCCGTGAATGCGGCGATTGCTGGCGAAATAGATTTTGGCGCGGCGTCTGGCGCGGGTTAGTCCGACATAGGCGAGGCGGCGTTCTTCTTCGAGGCCGGCGCGACCGCTTTCGTCGAGTGCGCGCTGGTTGGGGAACAGGCCTTCCTCCCAGCCGGGCAGGAAGACGGTATCGAATTCGAGACCTTTGGCCCCGTGGAGCGTCATGATCGAGACGCGCTCGGCGGTGTCATTGTCGGTCATTTCCATGACAAGCGAGACATGCTCCAAGAACGCGCCGAGATCGGGGAATTCTTCCATCGAGCGGACGAGTTCCTTGAGGTTTTCGAGACGACCGGCGCTATCGGCGGTCCGTTCCTTTTGCCACATATCGGTGTAGCCGGATTCCTCGAGCACTTGTTCCGCGAGTTCATTGTGCTTCATCGTGTCGATGCTTGTTGCCCAGCGAGCGATGTCGCGGGCGAGATCACGCAAGGCGCCACGTGGCTTGGGCTTCAATTCATCGGTTTCGACGAGACGATTGACAGCTTCCAGCATCGGAATGCGGGCTTTGCGGGCGGATTGATGCACGAGTTCGATGGTGGCATCGCCAAGGCCGCGCTTGGGGGTGTTCACGATGCGCTCGAAAGCGAGGTCATCGGTCGGATTGGCGATGATCCGGAGATAGGCGAGGGCATCGCGGATTTCGAGGCGCTCGTAAAAGCGCGGGCCGCCAATCACGCGATAGGGCAGGCCGAGAGTGACGAAGCGGTCTTCGATCTCGCGCATCTGGGCTGAAATCCGGACCAGAATCGCGATATCGGCCAGCGAATGTCCCTTGTGTTGCAGGGCTTCGATCTCGTCGCCGATCAGGCGGGCTTCTTCTTCCGAATCCCATGCGCCGGTGAGTGTCGGCTTTTCGCCGACTTCATCATCGGTGAAGAGCGTTTTGCCGAGACGTCCCTGATTATGGGCGATGAGATGGGCAGCAGATGACAGGATGTGACCGGTCGAGCGGTAATTGCGTTCAAGCCGGACAACGGCGGCGCCGGGAAAATCGGTCTCGAACCGCAGAATATTATCGACCTCGGCACCACGCCAGCCATAGATTGACTGGTCGTCGTCACCCACGCAGGCAACATTCCGGTGGCCCTGTGCGAGCAGGCGCAACCAGAGATATTGCGCGACATTGGTATCCTGATATTCGTCGACGAGCATATATTTGAAGCGCTCCTGATAGGAGGCCAAGACGTCGGGGTTCTCGCGGAACAGGCGCAGATTTTCGAGGAGAAGATCGCCGAAATCGGCGGCATTCAGTTGTTTCAGGCGTTCCTGATAGAGTTTGTAAAGCTTGCCGCCGCGGCCATTGGCGAAAGCACCTGCTTCACCCATGGGGACTTTGTCGGGGGTCAGGCCCCTATTTTTCCAGCCATCGATGAAGGAGGCGAGGGCGCGGGCGGGCCAGCGCTTTTCGTCAATGTCTTCGGCCTTGATCACCTGCTTCATCAGGCGGATCTGGTCGTCCGTATCGAGGATTGTGAAATCGGAACGCAGTCCGACCAATTCGGCGTGGCGGCGGAGAATTTTGGTGCCGATGGCGTGGAAGGTACCAAGCCAGGGCATGCCTTCGGCAACGGAGCCGAGCAAATGCCCGACCCGCTCTTTCATCTCGCGCGCCGCCTTGTTGGTGAAGGTGACGGCGAGAATTTGGGAGGGGAATGCTTTGCCAGTCGCAATCATGTGGGCGATACGGGTGGTGAGAACGCGGGTTTTGCCTGTTCCGGCACCCGCGAGAACAAGAACCGGGCCATCAATTGTTTCGACCGCACGGCGTTGCTCGGCGTTCAATCCGTCAAGATAGGCTGCATTGCCATGGGCGACATTTTGGGCACGCGCCGCCAACCCGCCGGAACGCGGGGTGTAGGAGAGGTCATCATCGTCAATGTCGAAACTTCTGGCCACTGGATATTCCGCCGATCGGAAACGCGAATCACATGCGCGACTCAAGCATAAGTTGACTGCTCACGCATCAGAGATGGCGACGGCCAGGCCGGATCGTAAGAGGATGATGCACTAAAAAGATGTAAAATTGCCTTATGCAGCCAGTGTGAGCGGCTGATCAATTACCGATGCGACATTATCGAGAAATTGTCGGGTCGAGCGGGCATGGGTGAATGAAAGGGCGAAGTCACGGCATTTTGCCGGCGATAATGCGAGGGCCTCACGGGCGGCAAGGCCCAGATCATGATGCGTTGCCGCACAACCGTGTTGCGCCAGTTCCTGAATCAGACCCGATACGGGGAAGGCAGCGACGGGCACACCGGAGGCGAGCGCTTCGAGCATGACGAGGCCGAAGGTTTCGGTTTTGCTGGGGAAAACAAAGACATCGGCAGCGGAATAAAGGGTTGCGAGGTCTTCGCCAAATCGCGCACCCAGAAAATGGGCATCTGGGTAGCGTGATTGCAGGAGCGGCCGGTCGGGCCCGTCGCCGACGATGACTTTGGAGCCGGGCAAATCAAGCGAGAGGAAGGCTTCGAGGTTTTTTTCGACCGCGATGCGGGCGACGCAGAGATGGATCGGTTTTGGGAGATCAATCGAGGCTTCGGGGCGGGGCCGGAACAGGTCGCTGTCGACGCCGCGCGACCAGATCCGCATGCGGGTGAAGCCTTGAGTGGCGAGTTCTTGTTGCAGCGAGGGGGTCGCAACCATGGTAACGGCACTCGCATTATGGAAATGGCGCAGCACGCGATAGGTGAAAGCTTCCGGGATCGGGATCCGTGCGGAGATATATTGCGGATAGCGGGTGTGGTAGCAGGTCGTGAAGGGGCGTTTGTTCTCGATTGCCCAGTGGCGCGCGAGCCATCCCAACGGGCCTTCTGTCGAGATATGAACAATGTCCGGGTTCGAGGCTTTAATGGCGGCACCGATCGCAGGCGGGCTGGCGAGCGCCATCCGGATTTCGGGATAAAAGGGCAGGGGAGCCGTGGCGTAGCGATCAGGCGTCAGAAATTCAATGTTGGCGCCCTGGCGGGTTGCTTCAACCTGCAAGCGCTCGAGGGTTCGCACCACGCCGTTAACCTGCGGATGCCACGCATCGGTTACGATTAGAATCTTCATCCCATACTCCACTTTTTCTCAGTGGAAACCGGATTCGCGTTTCAGTTTGATGACAATCGGTACAAATTGACTTTTTGAAAGGAGATTTAGGGTGTCAGGCGCGCGATCAATGCAGCCCCACTTTCCCGCTTTTTGCACGGGGCGGGATCCCGACGGATTGACCTAAAATGTCAGGTTTGGGCAGCGCGGAATGGGCGGCTTTCATGACGGCGATCTGTTCGAGAATATCATCGGGAAACGGCGTCACGCGGCGCTTTTTCAGGTCGACATTGAGGAACAGGATTTCCTCCATGGCGGCGAGCCAACCCTCCGTAGCGTGGCGCATTTCGAGGTAGAAATGCAGGCGCTTGCCGTCGTAGTCGAGTAATTGCGCGGTAATCCGGACGGGTGTTTCCAGCAAGACTTCGCGACGGTAATGGATGTGGCACTCGGCAGTGAAAATTCCGAGGCGACGCTCGGTGTCATATTCGGGTGTGATTCCGATCATTTTTAGTGCTTCATCAATGCCGCGCTCAAAAATGACGTGGTAATAGGCCATGTTGAGGTGGCCATATGAATCGATCCAACCAGGTTCAATCTGCATGGTGGACGAGACAAAAGGCGCGAAAAACAGGGGGTGTATCTTCGTGCTCATTGCCATCTGTCTGACCATTCCTCGGTTGTTATCGCAATCATAACAATGGTATTGAAACGTTATAGTTGCGAGTTCGTTCGATCATCGCCACATTTGGCAGGCAAGGCAAGTGCTCCATGAATGACATTTTATCCGCTATCCGGCCTGACGTGGTTGCCCTTGAGCGGGTGACGCACGCGCTTGTGGCGCGTTTTGGCGCACGTGTGGTCACGAACGAGACCGTCCGGATGCAGCACGCAAATACGCTGACATGGGTTGCAGCCCAGGCACCGGACATTGTGGTTTATCCCGAGACGACGGAAGAAGTAGCCGAAATCGTCAAGATTTGCGCAGCGCACCGGATACCGATGGTGCCGTTCGGGACGGGAACGTCGTTCGAAGGTCACACCAATGCGCCGTTTGGTGGCGTTTCGATTGATATGAACCGGATGAATGCGGTGCTGGCTGTGCATGCAGAGGACCTTGATTGTGTGGTGCAGCCGGGTGTGACCCGAAAACAAGTGAACGAGTTTATCCGGGACACGGGATTGTTCTTTCCGATTGATCCCGGGGCAGATGCATCGCTTGGCGGGATGGTTTCGACGCGGGCCTCGGGCACGAATGCGGTGCGCTATGGCACGATGAAGGACAATGTGATTTCTCTCACGGCGGTGTTGCCGAATGGCGAGATTATCCACACGGCGTCGAGGGCCAAGAAATCCGCGGCGGGGTATGATCTGACGCGGCTCCTTGTCGGTTCAGAGGGAACGCTCGGGATTATTACGGAGATCACGCTCAAGCTTTACGGGATACCAGAGGCGATTTCGGCGGGGATATGTCCGTTTCCGAGTGTCAAAGCGGCGTGTGATGCCACGATTATGACGATCCAGTCGGGTATTCCGGTTGCGCGGATCGAATTGGCGGACGAAGTTCAGGTCAAGGCGTTCAATGTCCATTCGAAGCTGACACTGCCTGAAACACCGATGCTTTTTGTCGAGTTTCACGGGTCGGAGAGTTCCGTGAAGGAGCAGGCGGAGCGGTTCCGAGATATTGCCGCG
Source organism: Alsobacter soli (assembly GCA_945883115.1). Classification (GTDB taxonomy): domain Bacteria; phylum Pseudomonadota; class Alphaproteobacteria; order Rhizobiales; family Beijerinckiaceae; genus CAIUPE01. The sequence continues at coordinate 30,155 of CAMCXA010000010.1, read as the reverse complement.
GAATTTGGCGGCGGGCCGTTCGAGTGGGCGACGAAGCCGGAGGATCGCACACGGCTCTGGCAGGCGCGACACGATGCGTATTGGTCAGCGCTCGCGCTGCGGCCCGGTTCAAAGGTTATCGCGACAGATGTTTGCGTGCCGATTTCGCGGCTTGCCGATTGTGTCGAGGCGACGCAACAGGATTTGGCGAAAACGAGGCTTATAGCTCCGATTGTCGGGCATGTCGGCGACGGGAATTTTCATCTGACGCTTTTGTGCAATATGGAAGATGCAGACGAGATCGAACGGTGTCGGCTGTTTCTGCATCGTCTGGTCGAGCGCTCGCTCGCAATGGAGGGAACCTGCACCGGCGAGCATGGGGTTGGTCAGGAAAAGATGAAATATCTTTTAAAAGAGTACAATACGGCGACGCTTGACGTGATGCGCTCCATCAAACGGGCGCTTGATCCGATGAATATCATGAATCCTGGCAAGATTGTTGTCGTTTAACGGAGTGGGCGGAGCGGTATTCTCACCCGAGTGTACCGACGGGACGGGGCGTTGACGCCTCAAGAAGGAAACGACCGAGCGTGCGTGAACTTGTCACAGGATTGGGGATTGCGCTGATAGGCGTCTTGTTGCTGGCGCTGGCGGCACCGCTCTTTATCAATTTTTCTGATCATAGGGGTTTTTTCGAAACTAAATTATCGGACGCGCTTGGCACGAATGTCACCATTCAAGGCGCGATCAACGGGCGGTTTCTGCCGTTTCCGGTTGTTACACTCGAGCAGGCCCAGATTGGTGAAGCTGGTTCTGGTTTAGAATTGGTGATCCAGCGACTTCATCTCGATATTGCGGTAATGCCTTTGCTAAAAGGGGAGGTGCAGGTGCTCGATGCCCTCGCGACGAAGCCGAAGATCAAGATGGCTTTGAATGCGAACGGGAGCTTGCCGGGCTTCTCGCTTCAGGGAAAATCCGCTCCCGAGCAGACTAACGACCAGGGATATAGCGTCGGGTTTGAAAAACTGCGGTTGGAACAGGCGGAATTGATCGTCTCCGATGCGAGCTCCGGAGAGGTCTTTGCAGCGAAAGACATTGCTCTTAATGCGAGTGCGCCGACTTTCAGAGGTCCTTGGCAGATCGAGGGGACGGGCGTTGTCAATGGCCAAGTCTATTCTACCAAGTTTTCGACGGGGACACCTGAGGCGGATGGCCGGTTCCGGTCGCGGCTGATTGTCGAGAATGCGGCTCGATCTTTCCGGATGGATGCGGATGGCGTGCTCTTTTTTGGAAAACTGCCGGAATTTGACGGAAAAATCCAGTTCTCGGGGGTCGCGCCGTGGCCACTCGCGGACGGAATGGAAAATCGACCATGGAATTTTGCGTCCGCTGTCAAGATCGAGGGTCGGAACGCGATATTGAGTACTATTCTGCTCGATTTCGGGCAGGATCAGGGCGTCATGAAGTTTGAGGGGAGTGGTGACGGTGTGCTTGATGCGGGTGCGGGGGTAAACCTTGTGCTGAGTTCCCGCCAGATTGATCTCGATGCATCGCTGCATGTGGATGGCCAGACGACATCCGATCTGCGAGCCACGCTTTCGGCCTGGCAATCGGCTTTGATGATGGGCGAAACTGATCTTCGCGCGCCGTTTCCGGTTGCTGTTGACCTGAAAATCGAGAGTATTCTTGCGGGTGGGGATACGCTGAAAAACGTTCAACTTCAATCACTTGTTCAGAGTGACGGGGTTGTGGTGAAAGCGCTGTCAGCAGAACTTCCGGGACAGGGCCGCGTATCTGCAAGCGGGCGGGCAGGATTGGCACGTGGGGGGCAGTTTTTTGGTCATGTCGCTCTTGATGCCAAGGATATGCCGCGCTTGCTTGGGTGGATCGAGGGCGAGATTTCGGGGCGGTCAAACCGGATCGGGACGGCCAAGGAGATGAAACTGGACGCCGATGTCGCGCTTTCAACGTCGGTTGCTGCGGCAAGCAATCTGAATTTGACGCTGGATCGGTCGGCGATTTCGGGACTTGTCCGTTACTCCGTAGGCGATGACGGCGCACGCTCCCGCGTCGATGCACAGTTGGCCTCAAATGCATTGATTATCAATGATTTGCCGGATGTTTCCACGCTCGCGACCCGCCTCAAGGATGTGGATGTCGCGCTATCGATTGATGCGAAGAATGTGGAGGTGGTTCGTGCATCTGGCACCAAACTGGGGCGGGTTCGTCTGAAGGCGCAGTCGACGGCGGAGGGGATTGATATTGAGGCGCTAGAGATCACCAATCTTGGCGGAGCGACGGTGAGTGCGAATGGTCGGTTGACCGAAACCGGCGATCGTTTCAATGCGCAGATTGATGCGCAACACGTTGATTCTCTTGCGGTTTTGCTTGGGAAACTCATGCCGGGACCTGTGCCGGAAATGCTGGCGGAGCGCTCGAATTCGTTGAGCCCGTTGAGACTGAAACTGTCGGCGGAGCTTGCTCGCGACCACTCCGTTGCACTCCGCTTCGACGGGACGGCGGCGAAGACGGTGGTTGCCGGACAGGCGGTGTTTTCGGGTGGTTCGAGCGCGATCAAAGTGGCTGCAGAGTTGAAGGCGGAGGGGCCTGATCCTGTTGCTCTCTTGCAGCAGATTGGCGCTGATGTTCTGCCATTACCGGTGCAGGGAAGTGCGAATTTATCATTAAATGTCAATGGCTTGGTTCGCGATGGTTTGGATGTGACTTTACAGATCGATGCGGGCGGGGTGGTGCTTGACGGCGTGTTCAAGACGGGTGCGGAGGGCACGAAGGAGGGGTATAAGGGGACGTTCTCGGTCAAAAGCGGGGACGCGGCGCCCGTGCTTCAGGCCCTGACTTTCCCGCTTCCGGACGCCGCGATTTCGATTCCGGTTGATTTAAAGGCGGCGATTTCAACGTCCAACGACCTGGTGCAGCTGGATAGAATTACCGGTACTGTTGGAGAAAAAACCGTTTCCGGTCAGTTGGCGTTGGCGCGGAGTACCGGTAAAGTTGCGGGTACGTTGGAGTTTGACCGTCTGTCGCTCGCCGGATTGTCGTCGTTTGTGCTTGGAACGCCGACGTTTTCACAGTCCGGAGGCCTCTGGTCGTCGACGCGGTTCGGTGCACAGGTGCAGCCGACCTTCGACGCGCAGGTCGCGGTGCAGACACCGGAATTCTCCCTCGGGGTCGGACCGACGGCCAAAGACGCGTCGTTCACGGTTCGATGGCACGAGAACGCGTTCGAGATCAGCGATGCGAAGGCGGCGTTTGCTACCGGGCAGATGACGGGTAGCCTCGCGCTGCGTCGTCAAGATGCGCTTGCAACCTATACGGGCAAGATCGGAATGAAGGGCGTACCGGTCAAGGCGCTGCTGCCGAATGCGGGGTTGGACGGAAAGTTGGATCTCGATGTTGACCTTGGCGGGTCGGGCGAGAGCATGGCGGGGTTTGCTGCAAGTCTGGCCGGCGGCGGTGCGGTGAAACTCAACAATGCGCGGGTCGAGGCGTTCGACCTCGGGGCATTGCCGCGATTGACCGCCGTGCTTGATGCGGAACGTGATCCGCCGGATCTGCGGCGCGTTGACGATATGTTTGCGAAGGAACTGGCCAAGGCGACGCTTTCGACGCCCGAGATTGCGACACCTGTAACGCTATCGTCAGGAACAGCGCGGCTCGGACCCTTGTCGGCCAAGGTGAAGCCGAACGGGGTTGGGGGATCGCTCAGCTATGATTTCAAAGTCGGCAAGTTTGATGGCCGGGTGCTGATGACGACGGAACAGGCGCCCGCCGATTGGACCGGCCCTATTCCGCAGGCGGGGGTTTCATGGAAGAGCGTGAGTGGTGCTGTCGAGCGCTCGGTGGATACGGCGACGCTGACGAATGTACTGACAACCCGCGCGGTGACGCGGGAGCTTTTGCGGATCGAGGCGTTCGAGTTTGATTTGCGGGAACGGAACTTCTTCATCCGCCGGTTGAAGGCCGAGCGGGAGAGCATTGAGCGGGAGAAGCGGGCGATCGAGGAAGCGCGGCTCGCAGAAGAAGCGCGGGTGAAGGCGGAAGCGGAGGCGTTGCGCAAGAAGGCCGAAGAAGAGGCTGCATTTAAAGCGGCAGAAGAGGCCCGGTTGAAGGCCGAAGAGGCGGCACGTCTCCGGGCCGAGGAAGAGGCCGCACGCCTGAAGGCGGAAGAGGCGGCCCGTCTGGAAGCTCTTGCGGCGGCCGAACGGCAGAAGCAACAGGAATTAAACAAGCTGCTAAACATGCCGAACGCTCAAATGCCGACCGAGGAAGAACTGCTGATCAATGACGTGAAAAAGTTTTTAAATTCTCCGTCATCCCCTGAACCCTAGGGCTGGTTCCGGTAATGCGCGAGGATTGATATCCGGATCGCGGATGAGAGATTGGTGACGGATCGTTCGGCATCGATGCGGGCGATGAGGGCGTTGATACTGGTTTTCTCGCCTTCGGCAATTTCACGAAGCGCCTGCCAGAATTCCGGTTCAAGCGTGATGCTTGTGGAATGACCGGCAATCCGGACCGAGCGTTTGCTGAGGGTTTGGTTCACGACTTTGTTGGCTCTTTCGGGTCGAGTGCATGGGCGTCAAGGGTTTTGGCGAGTGATTGTTTCTCAAATGTTTGTCGGTTTTTCTCGGCTTTTGTCTGACCGAAGCGAATGCGGTTTTCGTTTGCGCGGGTCTCGTCCTCGGCACGGGCCTGCTTTTTCTTGAAGTGTTTCAGATTGATGATGTCGGCCATGGTGCGCTCAATTCGGGTGAAGCATTTTGGACGGATCAACGAGAAGATCGAAGTCAGCGCCGGAGATCAGACCCGAGGCGATGGCTTCCTCGCGAAGCGTTGTGCCGTTGTGATGGGCGGTTTTGGCGATGGCGGCGGCCTTGTCGTAGCCAATTTTGGGCACGAGTGCGGTTACAAGCATCAAGGAGCGGTCCAGAAGCTCTTTCATGCGCGGCTCGTTCGCCTGAATGCCCTCGACGAGGTGGATGCGGAAGCTGTTGGTGCAGTCGCTCAGGAGATCGACCGATTGCAAGAGCGTGTCGATGATGACGGGTTTGAAGACGTTGAGTTCGAAATGCCCCTGCGAGGCGGCGAAAGCGATTGTCGCCTGATTGCCGAGAATGCGGGTGGCGACCATTGTGGCGGCTTCTGTCTGGGTCGGGTTGACCTTTCCCGGCATGATCGACGAGCCGGGTTCGTTTTCAGGCAGTGAGAGTTCGCCGAGGCCGGAACGCGGGCCGGAGGCGAGGAGGCGGAGATCATTGGCGATTTTGAAGAGCGCCATGGCGGCGCCTTCAATCGTGCCGTGCAGCACGACAAAACCGTCATGCGCGGCGAGTGCTTCGAATTTGTTCGGCGCGGAGATGAAGGGCAGGGCAGTTGCTTCGGCGAAACCGGCTCTTGTGTTCAGACCGGTGCCGACAGCGGTGCCGCCTTGGGCAAGTGGCCATAGCGTCGGGAGTGCTGCTGCGATCCGCGCGCGGGCCGAGGCGATCTGTGCGGCATAGCCGGAAAATTCCTGCCCGAGTGTAACGGGCGTTGCGTCTTGCAAGTGGGTGCGCCCGATTTTGATGATGGAGGCGAAGGCCTCAGCCTTTGTGGCAAGTGCCGCGTGAAGGTGATCGAGGGCGGGCAGGAGGCGCGCGGTGATCTCGATGGCGGCGGCAATGTGCATGGCGGTAGGGAAGGAATCGTTCGAGGATTGGCCGAGATTGACGTGGTCATTGGGATGCACGGGTGCTTTTGTGCCGAGCGGCGCGCCGAGATGTTCATTGGCGCGGTTGGCGATGACTTCGTTGACATTCATATTTGTCTGGGTGCCGGAACCGGTTTGCCAGACGCTGAGAGGGAAATGCGTGTCAAGCGCGCCGGAAAGGATGTCATCGGCGGCGAGGGTGATGGCGTCGGCCAGATGCGGGGCGAGTTGCCCGGTCTCGCGATGAAGGAGTGCCGCGGTTTTCTTGATGAGGGCGAGCGCGTGGATGACGGGCAGGCGCATTCGCTCCTGGCCGATTGCAAAGTGCTGCCGCGAGCGTTCGGTTTGTGCGCCCCAATAGCGGTCAGATGCGACGTCGACAGATCCCATGCTATCGGATTCGGAGCGGGTTGACGGTGTGCGAGGGTCGCCCATGGCTTCACCTCATCAAGGGTTCAGGGCTTCTTGCGGAACGCGCTGAGACTGACAATTTTGGCGTCGCCGTCTGCCGCGCCCATTGAGGGGGCTATTGGCTCCTTGGTATCTTCCATCTCGGCGACGATGTTCTGGAAACTTTTTTCGAGCGAGGCGTCGAAATCTTCAGGCGTATCCGTGACGTCATTATCAGCGGTTTCAACGCTGGCAAGTTCGAATTTCAGGCCAAAATCGACGGACGGATCCCAGAAACCCGACAGTGAGTCGAACGGGATAAACAGGCGTTCCGGAATTCCCCCGAAGGAGAGGCCGACTTCAAAGTTTGTCTCGGTGACGATGAGATCCCAGAATTGATGCTGGAGCACGATTGTCATTTCTTCGGGATGCCGCTCCATCAGACGTGGCGAAATCCGGACGCCGGGCGCGTGGGTGCGGAAGGAAATGAAAAAATGATGCTCGCCGGGCAAGCCGTTCTCTGCCGCTTCGACGAGCACTTTGCGGACGACGCCCTTCAAGGCCTCCTGAACCAGCAGATCGAACCGTATGAGATCTTGAGCCATGCACAACCCGCCTAAAAAAGTGGAGGCTTCTGTTGCCAGGCGCCTCCGGGCCCCGCCTTACGCTGCTAAGCGCAAGGACTTTGGTTTCGGTACCAGCGCCGCATTACGCAGCGAGAGCCACCGGAGCATAGTTGTCATTGGCAACTATAGAAAAGCCCGATAACGGCGGAACCATACCGGAAGAAAGAGCAATCTTTACACCCTCGTCGATCCTGTTTCGCCCCCGCCATATCCCACCCGCTCAAGGCACTGATGGGATAGGGTGGAGGCGCCGGGTACCGCCCCCGGGTCCGAAAGGCTTATTCCAATGACCGTTTATCTTCATAGCCGCCTTGCGACGGCAAAGTGAATATAGGGTGTCATGAGGAAAAACGGAAGGGGTTTGAGTCCTCCGGCGCGAAACGTTTGGGATAAAGCCTTAATCTCCTGTCGATCTCTTGCTCAAACGCGCTAGAATGCGGCGGGAAACAGAGATTCGCGCGATGCAGGCTTACCATGATCTTATCCGCCGGACGCTCCGGGAGGGTGTTCGCAAGACTGACCGGACGGGGACGGGGACGATCTCGATCTTCGGGCATCAGATGCGGTTTGATCTCTCGGAAGGCTTTCCGCTGGTCACGACGAAGAAATTGCATCTGAAGTCGATCATTCACGAATTGCTGTGGTTTATCGCGGGCGACACGAATGTCGCGTATTTGAAGGCCAATGGTGTTTCCATTTGGGATGAGTGGGCGGACGAGAAGGGTGATCTCGGCCCGGTCTATGGGAAGCAATGGCGCTCCTGGGCGAAGCCCGAGGGTGGAGCGGTTGACCAGCTGAGCGGGCTCCTCAACGAGATCAAGCGAAACCCTGATTCGCGGCGGCTTGTGCTGAGTGCGTGGAACCCGGCGGAGATTGACAAAATGGCGCTGGCACCATGCCATTGCCTGTTCCAGTTTTATGTGGCGGACGGCAAGCTCTCCTGCCAGTTGTATCAGCGGTCGGGCGATATTTTTCTCGGCGTGCCGTTCAATATTGCGAGTTATGCGCTGCTGACGCAGATGGTGGCGCAGGTGACGGGCCTGAAGCCGGGCGATTTCGTGCATACATTTGGCGACGCGCATCTTTATCTCAATCATCTGAAGCAGACCGAGATGCTGTTGTCGCGCAGTCCTCGGGCTTTGCCGCAGTTGAAGCTCAATCCGGCGGTGACATCGCTCTATGATTTCACATTCGCCGATATCAGCATCGAGAATTACGATCCCCATCCCGCGATCAAGGCACCCGTCGCGGTTTGAGCGGCGGTATTTCACCCGTTCAGCAAGGTTTTTCATGATAAATATCCGATCCGCCATGCCATCCGACACACGCGTGATTTATGCACTCATTCGCGAGTTGGCCGTGTATGAGAACCTCCTCGATGTGGTTGACGCAACCGAAGGCATAATCGGCGATGCCTTGTTTGGTCAGTCTCCGCGGGCGTTCTGTGAACTGGCCGAATGGGACGGCGAGGTTGTGGGGTTTTCGCTGTGGTTCTACAATTTTTCGACCTTTCGCGGGCGGCACGGCATTTATCTCGAAGATTTGTTTGTGCGTCCGGACTTTCGGGGCAAGGGCTTGGGGAAGGCTTTGATCGTCTCGCTGGCGCGCCGATGCGTGGCGGAGGACCTTGCGCGGTTCGATTGGTCGGTGCTGGATTGGAATGCGCCATCGATTGCGTTTTACAAGGCGCTTGGTGCGACGATGCAGGATGACTGGACGGGATGCAGGGTGACGGGTGACGCGCTGGCGGCGCTTGCAGGGCGTGCGGCATGACGCGCCCGCTTTCGTTTGTTGTTGCCATGGGCGAAAACCGGGTGATAGGGCGGGATAATCGCCTGATCTGGCGAATCAAATCGGATTTGAAATTTTTCAGACAGAATACGATCGGACGTCCGGTGATTATGGGGCGGAAGACGTTTTTATCGATCGGGAAGCCGCTGCCGGGCCGGGAGAATATTGTGCTCTCCCGCGAGACGGGGTTTGCGCCCGAGGGCGTGCATGTGGCGGGGTCGATTGACGAGGCGCTGCGTCTTGGCGAGGAATTGGCTGACAAAATGGGTGCGGACGAGATCGCGGTTGCGGGCGGGGCGGATGTGTATGCGCAGTTGATGCCGTTCGTGTCGAAGATTGTTCTGACGCGCGTAAAGGCTGCACCGGAGGGGGATGCGTTCTTCCCGGCTTTCGATGAAGGGCAGTTTACCGTGTCGTTTCATGAGGAACATGTTGCCGGGCCGGAAGATGACCATGATTTCGCCTTCATCATCCATGAAAGAATTATGGCGTAATGTGTTCGAAAGAAGTGGTTTCAATGTTTTTGACGTTTGAACCGTTGACTTGGCCGGAGGGAATGCCCATCTGCGGTCAAGAGATTTAAGGGCGTGATGGTTTTCAATCAAATGATGGGGATTGCTGAATGAACTGGAGCAACCAGAGTGGCGGCGGCGGACCGTGGGGTCCCCGCAAACCCAACCCTTGGGGCTCGGGCCCGACGGGTGGCGGCAATGGCCAAGGCCCCGATATGGAAGATGTGGTGCGTCGAAGCCAGGACTGGCTGCGCGGCCTTCTCTCGGGCGGCCCGTTTGGCGGGCGCGGATTGTCGATTGTCGGTCTTGGTGTCGTGGTCCTGTGGCTCGGTAGTGGGCTTTACACGGTGCGTCCGGACGAGGTGGGTCTCAATCTGATTTTCGGGCGTTATGTCGGCTCGACGCAGCCGGGCCTGAATTATAATCTGCCCTATCCGATCGGGTCGGTGATCCGGCCGAGCGTGACAACGGTGAACACGACGGAAGTCGGTTTTCGCGGGGGTGATGGCGCGCGCCGGATTGCGGTGCGTGATGTGCCGGAAGAAAGCCTGATGCTGACGGGTGACGAGAATATCGTCGATATCGATTTCGCCGTGCAGTGGCAGGTTGATCCGGCGCGGGCGGCGGATTTCGTGTTCAATATTCAGGAGCCTGAAACGTCGATCAAGGCGGTGGCGGAAAGTGCCATGCGCGAAGTGATTGGTCGCAGGAATATTCAGGCGATTTTGACGACAGAGCGCGGGCCGGTTGAAGCGGATGTGAAGCAGCTGATGCAGGATGTGCTGAATTCCTATGGTGCGGGTGTATCGATCCGGCTTGTGCAGTTGCAGAAGGTTGATCCGCCGGCGCAGGTGATCGACGCGTTCCGTGACGTGCAGGCGGCGCGGCAGGATCAGGATCGCGCGCGGAACGAAGCGGAGACCTATGCGAGTAAAGTGGTGCCGGAGGCGCGCGGTGAAGCGGCGCGTATCCAGCAAGAGGCGGAAGCGTATCGCGAGCGTGTTGTGGCCGAGGCAACAGGTCAGGCGAGCCGGTTCAACCAGATCTATGTCGAGTACAAGAAGTCACCGGAGATCATTCGGGAGCGGATGTTCCTCGAAACGATGGAGCGGGTGCTTGCCGGAACCGACAAGATGATTATTGACCAGAACGGGATGGGGCAGGGCGTTGTGCCGTATCTGCCATTGAATGAACTGCAGAAGAAGCCTCAGGCGGGAGCGGTGAAATGAACAGTACCATTCGTTTTGTAGGAGGCATTGCGCTTCTGGTTGTTCTGGTCGTGTTCATGAGTGCGACCTTCGTGGTGCAACAGACCGAGCAGGCGCTCGTGTTCCGGTTCGGTAGCGTGGCACGCCCGCCGATTGAAAATCCCGGCATCTATTTCAAAGTGCCGTTCATCGAGAATGTCGTGACGATTGACAAGCGCATTCTGGATCTCGAATTGCCGCAGCAGGAAGTGATCGCGGCGGATCAGAAGCGTCTCGTGGTGGATGCGTTCACGCGCTACCGGATTACGGATCCATTGCGGTTTTACCAGAGCGTGAACAGCGTCGCGGGGGCCAATCTGAGGCTGACATCGATCGTAAATTCCGCGGTCAGAACGATTTTGGCGGACGCTTCGCTGTCTGCAGTTGTACGGACGGACCGCTCGGGCCTGATGCAACGCATCCGGGATGATGTGAACCGGCAGGCGCAGGGACTTGGTATCAAAGTGGTGGATGTGCGGTTGCGGCGTGCGGATTTGCCGGAGCAGAACAGCCAGGCGGTGTTCCAGCGGATGCAGACGGAGCGTCAACGCGAGGCGGCCGATATACGGGCGCAGGGCTCGCAATTTTCACAAACGATCAAGGCGAAGGCGGATCGTGACGTCGTGGTGTTGCGCGCCGAGGCGACACGGACATCGGAACAGGTTCGCGGTGAGGGCGATGCGCAGAAGAATAGTATTCTGGCGGATTCCTATGGGCGTGATCCGGACTTTTTTGGGTTCTACCGGTCGATGCAGGCGTATGAGTCATCGTTCAAGTCGAGCGATACGCGCATGTTGCTGAGCCCGGACTCGGAATTCCTGCGGTATTTCCGTGATCCTTTCGCCACCAAGCAGACGATTGAAGTTGTCGAGTAATACGAGCCGGATCTCCCGATCATGACTGATTTTTTTGTTGCGATCGGGTTGGTTCTTGTTCTCGAAGGTCTCATGTTTGCGGGGTTTCCCGCGTTTGTGCGCGCACGAATGCGGGATGCCCTCGAACTTGATGAAGGTATGATGCGGGTGATCGGGCTGATTTCTGCCACGTTTGGAATGTTGATCGTGTTTCTCGTGCGTCATTACGTGATAGGTGCTTAGAGGAACGTGTGTTTCTGCGACGTGTTGGAGATATGATGTTGGGGGAGTACGGGATGAAATCGGGGTATTCGATGCACTTTTTGACGGAAGTTTTTTCGAAAGCCGGGCGGCTTGTTCTTGTGTCGCTTGTCGCCTCCCTGCTCGCTGCTCCCGCTCACGTTCATGCGAAGGGACCGGATACGCTTGCCAATCTCGCGGATCAGGTGATTGACGCCGTGGTGAATATTTCGGCCTCGACGAATGCGCCGGCGGAAGAGCAGCGCAGTGTTCCGATGCCGCAATTGCCGCCCGGTTCACCTTTTCAGGACTTTTTCGAAGAATTTTTAGGCCCTAAAGGCGAAAACGGGCAAAAAGCCCCGCAGCGCCGGTCAAGTTCGCTTGGTTCGGGCTTTGTGATTGACGCTTCCGGCATCATTGTAACGAATAATCATGTGATCGGGGATGCCGATGAAATTACCGTGATTTTCACGGATGGGCGGAAATTGAAGGCCGAGATTGTCGGCAAGGATCCGAAGGTCGATCTTGCCGTGCTTCGCGTCAAACCGGACAAGCCATTGAAGGCTGTCAAATTCGGAGATTCGGATAAGGCAAGGATCGGTGACTGGGTGATGGCGATCGGCAACCCGTTCGGGCTGGGTGGGTCGGTCTCGGCGGGGATTGTATCGGCGCGGAACCGCGATATTTCGGACCAGTCCTATGGGCAATATATCCAGACCGATGCAGCGATCAACAAGGGGAACTCCGGTGGCCCGTTGTTCAACATGGATGGTGACGTGATCGGCATCAATACGGCGATTTTATCGCCATCGGGCGGCTCGATCGGGATCGGGTTTGCAGTGCCTTCCGACATGGCCCGTAAAGTGGTCGAGCAGCTGATCGCGTATGGCGAGACGCGTCGAGGCTGGTTGGGCGTCCGCATTCAACCGGTTGACGAGAATATTGCCGAAAGCCTAGGGCTTGGCGAATCCCGCGGCGCATTGATTGCGGGCGTTGATGATAAAGGCCCGTCCAAGCCAGCGGGTATTGTGGCGGGTGACGTGATCATCCGGTTTGACGGGCGGGATATCAAGGAGTCGCGTGATTTGCCGCGGATTGTCGGCCAAACGGCGGTGGGCAAGGAAGTTGACGTTGTTGTGATCCGGGAAGGCAAGGAAAAGTCTTTGCGGGTGACTCTTGGCCGGTTGGAAGATGGCGAGAAACTGGCGCAGCAGGGAAATGGCGCGCCTACACCCGAGGCGCCCGTGGTAAAAAAGGCGCTTGGTCTTGAATTGTCGAGCATGACGGACGAGGTGCGCAAGCGCTATTCGATCAAGGAAACCGTGAAGGGCGTCGTGGTCACCAAGGTTGATCCCGACTCGGCGGCCGGTGAAAAGCGGATCGCCGCCGGCGATGTGATCACGGAAGTGCAGCAGGAAGCTGTGCAGACGCCGGACGCGCTGGTGAAGCGTATTGCTGCACTCAAGAAAGAGGGCAAGAAATCAGCACTGTTCCTTGTCTCGAGTGCACAGGGCGACATGCGGTTTGTGGCATTGCCGCTGGAGTGAGGGGCCCGGGGCTTTTCAGGCGGTATAAACTGAATAGCTGGTGCTGCGTCCGCCACTGTCCTCTTTGACGAGTATTTTCCGGCGGATGAGATCGTCAATATCGCGCAGGGCGGTATCCTGAGAGCATTTGCAGATTGCCGCCCATTTTGTCGTCGTCAGTTTTCCGTCGAAACCGTCAAGCATACGGTTGAGGATTATGATCTGGCGGGCATTGAGGGTTGCGCCGGAATGACGATCCCAGAAGCGCGCTTTTGCCATGATTGCGGCGAGTGTTTCAGCCGAGGTGCTGATTGCGCGATCCAGGCACCCGAGAAACCAGATGAGCCATTCGGTGACATCGAGGTCTCCTTTCTGGCATGATTCCAGTTTTTCGTAATAGGCTTTCCGCTCGAGCCGGATCTGGGCGGACATGCTGTAAAATCTTTGGGCGGAGTGTTCCGAGCGCGCGAGTGCGAGATCGGCGATTGCGCGTGCAATACGGCCATTACCATCGTCAAAGGGGTGAAGTGTGACGAACCAGAAGTGAGCCAATCCGGCTTTCAGGACGGGGTCTATCGAGGTTTCTTCTTCGAACCATGCGAGAAAAGTCTGCATTTCTGCCTCGAGGCGCTTAGCGGACGGGGCCTCAAAATGGATACGCTCGCGACCAATCGGGCCGGAGACGACCTGCATCGGACCGTTGCTGTCATCCCGCCATTCGCCGGTCCGGATTGGTGTCATTCCGCTTTTTCGGGATGGAAAAAGTGTCGTATGCCAAAGAAGCACTCGCGTGCGCGTCAAGGGAGCCTGATAGTTTTGCGTTGCATCGAGCATCATGTCGACGACGCCATCGATGTTTCTGTCGGCGGGTGCGATTGCACTGATCTCGATCCCAAGACGGCGTGCGATGGATGAACGAACCTGATCCCGATTGAGCAGCTCGCCCTCAATTTCGCTGGATTTAACGACATCCTGTGTCAATGTATCGAGCACTGCCTCGGATCGGGGCTTAAGTCCGAGTGCCTCCATTTTCCCGATAAGCAAGCCCTGCCGGTGGCGAACAGCGGCCAAAGGCTTGAGAAGGCTTTTCTCATTCCAGTGTAGCGCGGGCCAACCCTGCAATTCATGGATGTACATTTTAATCACCGCATAATTTGCAAAGATTATAGTCTCGATCAGGATGGGGAGGCAAGTCTAATCTCCGCATCGTATGCGGAGATTAGGTGCATTATTCGCCGCACATCTTGCGGAGATGGGGTTGTATAGCCCGGATCATTCGACCCATGTGCGACGGGGATGGCCTTGCGCATAGAGAAGGGCGGTGAGGTCGCTGTGGTGAAGGCGCGCATGAGCGGCTTCGGCGATAGCTGGTTTGGCGTGCCAAGCAACGCCGAGCCCGGCCTCCTGGATCATGGCGAGATCATTGGCACCATCGCCCAGTGCCAATGTGTCGATCGGTGCGAGCGAAAACAGATCGCGGAGTTCGATGAGCGCGTTGCGTTTGGCTTCCCGACCGAGAATGGGCGGTCGAACCTCGCCGGTGAGAAGGCCCGCTTCGATCTCGAGCGTGTTCGATCGATGCTCGTTGAAGCCGATAGAGAGCGACAGAGGTTCGGTGAAGACGGTAAAGCCACCGGATACGAGCGCGGTATAGGCGCCTTTTGCGCGCATTGTCATGACAAGCGTGCGACCTCCCGGTGTCTGGGTGATGCGCTCGGTAATCACGCGGGAGACGATTTCGACGTCGAGCCCTTTGAGAAGACGGACGCGTTCCCGAAGAGCGGGCTCGAAAGAGAGTTCACCGCGCATGGCGCGTTCGGTGATCTCGGAGACTTGCCCGCGAAAACCGGCAAAATCGGCGAGTTCGTCGATGCATTCCTGTTCGATCATGGTTGAGTCCATGTCGGCGATCAGCAAACGCTTTTGGCGGCGGAGGGAAGGCTGGATGATGACATCGACTGGCTCATTCCCGAGCGCCTGTCTGAGGCCGGCTTCAATCAGCCCGACAGAGGCTCCTTCTTCGGACGGGAAGATCAGGTCAGCAGCGATATGGCGTTCCAATTGTACAACGCGAACGGGTTGCGGCACGATGGGCGCAAGCTTTGCCAGCAGGCTTTCTGTTAAAGCCTTGGCTTCCCTTTTGGACACGAGCGTGGCAACGAGTTCGATCATGATGCTGCATATACAGGACAGAGAAACGTGACACTAGGCGGTTATCGCGCAATTCTTATCGCAGGACCAACTGCGAGCGGAAAGTCGGCACTGGCGATGACGCTGGCCGCAAAGTTGAACGGCGTCGTGGTGAACGCGGATTCGATGCAGGTTTACCGCGATCTCCGGGTGATCACGGCGCGCCCGACGGTTGAGGAAGAGGCGCAGTGCTCGCATGTGATGTTCGGGCATGTCGATGCGACGGTGAATTATTCTGTCGCGCGATGGCTTGATGATGTGAGGCAGGCGGTTGCGGGCATTGAAGCGGATGGACGTTTGCCGATTATTGTAGGAGGAACGGGGCTTTATTTCAGGGCGCTGCTCGAGGGGCTCTCCGATATCCCTGCGGTTCCCGATGCGCTGCGTGCGGAGCTCAGGGGCTGGGCCGAGGGGCGGCTTCCTGCGGAGATCCATGACCGGCTTGCGGCGGTTGATCCGGCGACAGCTGCGACATTGAAGCCGGGAGATCCGCAGCGCAATTTAAGGGCGCTCGAGGTTTTTATGGCGACGGGCAAGTCGATGATCGAATTACGGGCCGCACGTTCGGGGCAGGTGTTCGGGGTGGATGAATACCGGGCTGTCTTTCTCGCGCCGGATCGTGACGTGTTGCGGCAGCGGATTGATGCGCGGTTTGATCTGATGCTTGCAGGCGGCGCGCTTGACGAGGTGCGGGCTTTGATGGAGCGCGGGCTTGACCCCGCTTTGCCCGCGATGCGGGCACATGGCGTGCCGGCATTGATGCGGCATTTGCGCGGCGAGATCAGCCTTGCGGAGGCGGCGGTGATCGGCAAGGCTGATACGCGGCACTATGCGAAGCGGCAGCACACGTGGTTCCGGCATCAGGCGCCGAGTTTTATGTGGGTGCGGCCTGAGGAGGCGGAGGGGGTTATTCTTGCCGGTGGAGGCGTAAGCTCCTAGCGGCAGGTGCCTGTTTGGTTCCGGGCCAGGGTCGTGTGTTCTTCTCAAGGGACGGGAACAATCATCCGTAAAGTTGCGTATTAAATTTTACTCGCTTTTAAGTTGTAACATGATATTTTTTCGTCATGCGTATCAGATTTGTAAATTGTCTCCTGACGATTGCATTGGCGGTGTTTCCGATCTCGGTCGTGCGCGCAGGATCGGCGACGGCTACACTGAATGTGAGCGTCGTGATTACCGAGCCGAAATTGGCATCCGTGCTCGTTCAACTTGATGACAGGGCGAAACTTGTTCGCCGCGTGAGCTTAATGAAAGCGCAATTGCTGGACGTGGGCGCAGAGTTGAACTGGCGGGCCGGCAATGGATCCGGACAGGTGATTGTGACCGGAAAAACCAGACAGGATGGAACGTTGTGCTCGACTGTGTCCGAGCGGATCATGACCGGTAGCCGGTCGGTTACCTATCAAAGCCTCGCATGCGGGTAATCTCCCGCTCTCGTCGGGCACGGTAGGTCTATCCGTATCTCCGATATTGGGACTTGACGATCATCACGTTCGGGATTAATTTTTAATCCGAATTGAAAAGGGAGCGCAAAATGCGCAGCTCGTTGATTGTAGTACGCAGGCGTCAGGAGCGGGACGGTCTTTAGGACCGGCAACCCGAGACTGACGCTGATCCTGAAGCCCCTCCGAGGGGCTTTTTTATTGGCCTACAAGCAACTGCACCAGACGGACACACGAAGCGAGGCGGGAGACGGACGATGACAAAGCAAATGAGCGGCGCGGAGATGGTGCTTAAGGTTCTGCAGGATCAGGGCGTCGAACATATTTTCGGCTATCCCGGCGGGGCTGTTTTGCCGATTTATGACGCAATGTTCCAGCAGGACAAGGTGAAGCACGTTTTGGTGCGGCACGAGCAGGGTGCTGTGCATGCGGCTGAAGGGTATGCGCGGTCTTCCGGCAAGGTTGGCTGTGTGCTCGTGACATCCGGTCCGGGGGCGACCAATGCGGTGACGGGGCTGACCGATGCGATGCTTGATTCCATCCCGCTGGTTTGCATTACCGGGCAGGTGCCGACGCATTTGATCGGGTCGGATGCGTTTCAGGAATGCGATACGGTGGGCATTACGCGACACTGCACGAAGCATAATTATCTTGTGCGGTCGGTGGAAGATCTGCCGCGGATCCTGCACGAGGCATTCTATGTCGCGGCAAATGGCCGTCCGGGGCCGGTGGTTGTCGATATTCCGAAGGATGTGCAATTCGCACTCGGAAACTACGAGCGCCCGAAGGATAACCAGCACAAGACGTATCGTCCGCGCGTGCAAGGCGATATCGAGAAAATCCGTGCGGCGGTTGCGCTGATGGCGAAGGCAAAAAAGCCGATTTTTTATACGGGCGGCGGGGTGATCAATTCCGGCCATGAAGCCTCGGCGATGCTGCGTGAACTCGTGCGGCTGACAGGTTTTCCGATCACATCGACCTTGATGGGGCTGGGCGCTTATCCGGCGGCTGATCCGCAATGGATGGGCATGCTGGGGATGCATGGTACCTATGAAGCCAATATGGCCATGCATGATTGCGATGTGATGATCTGCATCGGCGCGCGGTTCGATGACCGGATCACGGGGCGGCTGAATGCGTTTTCGCCGCACTCGAAGAAAATCCATGTCGACATTGATCCGTCCTCGATCAACAAGAATGTGAAGACGGAAATCGGCATTGTCGGCGATTGCGGCAATGTGTTGCGCGATATGCTCGCGGAGTGGAAGGCCGTGCTGCCGAAGCCGGACCGGACCAAGATCAACGCGTGGTGGGACGAAATCGGCAATTGGCGGGCGAAGAATTGCCTCGCCTATCGCGGCTCCGACAGCATCATCAAGCCGCAATATGCGATTGAGCGGCTCTATGCGCTGACCAAGGATCGCGACCCCTATATCACGACCGAAGTGGGGCAGCACCAGATGTGGGCGGCGCAGTATTTCCGGTTCGAGGAGCCCAATCGCTGGATGACGTCGGGCGGTCTCGGGACGATGGGATACGGATTGCCGGCGGCGATCGGGACGCAAATGGCGCATCCGAAGGCGTTGGTGATCGATATTGCGGGCGAGGCGTCGATCCTGATGAACATGCAGGAAATGTCGACGGCGGTGCAGTATCGTCTGCCGGTCAAGATTTTCATTCTCAACAATGAATATATGGGCATGGTGCGGCAATGGCAGGAATTGCTGCATGGCGGGCGCTATGCGGAGAGCTACTCGGATTCGCTGCCTGACTTCGTGAAGCTCGCGGAGGCCTATGGCGGCGTTGGTATTCGCTGCTCGGATCCGGCCAAGCTCGATGATGCAATCATGGAAATGATCGATACGCCGCGACCGGTGATTTTCGATTGCCTCGTTGCCAAAACCGAGAATTGCTTCCCGATGATCCCGTCGGGCAAGGCGCATAATGAGATGATTTTGAATGATCTCTCGGATGCAGGCGATCAGAATATCGGCAATGTGATTGACGCGAAGGGCAAGGCGCTCGTTTAACGGGGTTTGTATCACAACAGGTGTAAGCTTATCTTA
The DNA here is from genome assembly GCA_945883115.1 of Alsobacter soli. Lineage (GTDB taxonomy): Bacteria > Pseudomonadota > Alphaproteobacteria > Rhizobiales > Beijerinckiaceae > CAIUPE01. The sequence goes on along the minus strand of CAMCXA010000010.1, from coordinate 11,582 downwards.
CTGCCGTCTTACTTTTGTGACGGATTGAGGACTTTACGGGAGAAAAGGTGTGGAAACGACACGCGTATCCAGCAAGGGACAGGTGGTGATCCCGAAAAGTATTCGTGACCGTCTCCATCTTGAGGCAGGTGCAACATTGTCGGTTGGGGTCAAGAACGATGCCATCGTCTTGCATCAGGTGCGCAAGGCCCTTCGCTTGCCGACTGAAAGTGAAATCGATGCTGTAGCGGGCTGCCTCAAAGTCGGAGGGCCAATGCCTTCTCGAACGGACGAAGACGCGGCTATCGCGGCTTTATTCCGAAAGGAATGGGGCCGATGATTTCGGTGGACACCAATATTGTCGTGACGTTTCTAACGGAGCGAGATGATCCGTCGAAGGATAAAGTTCTCGATGTCATGAGACATAACCTCATTTTGGTGACAGCTACGGTATTACTGGAAAGCGAGTGGGTGCTTCGCGCCGTTTATCACGTGCCGCGCAATGAGATAGAGCTGGCATTTCGACGCTTGCAGGCCATGCCGAATGTTTCATTTTATCCGTCCGATGCAGTCGCGAAGGCGTTTAAATGGAATCAAGGAGGCCTTGATCTGCCTGATGCACTTCATGTTTATTTATCATCGGATGCGGACGCGTTTGTCACTTCAGACATGCCGCTTATCAAGCGGTCGTCGGCTCTCGGTGTTATCCCGCACGTTAATTCTGTTCAGGAGATGGGCCTATGAAACTTGCTATCGGGAACAAGACCTACTCCTCCTGGTCGCTGCGGCCGTGGATCTTGATGAAGGAACTCGGTATCGAGTTCGAGGAAGATATGATCCCGCTCGATACGCCCGAGTTCCGCCCGCGTGTGAACGCTTATCAGGCGGGGAACACGGTGCCGGTTCTTGTGGACGGGGAGGTGATCGTTTGGGAGTCGCTCGCGATCATGGAGTATCTGGCTGACCGGTTTCCGCACAAGCATGTCTGGCCGCGCGAGATCAAGGCGCGGACTTTTGCGCGGGTCATCTCGAATGAAATGCACGCCGGATTTCGCGGGATCAGGGCCGCGTGCCCGATGAATTTGCGCAAGCGCTATGCTCAAATCGACCGTGGCGAGCTTGTTGCAAAGGATGTGTCGCGGATCACGAAGCTTTGGACGGATGCGCTGACGCGGTTTGGCGGGCAGGGGCCGTTTCTCTTCGGGGCGTTCTGCGCGGCGGATGCGATGTATGCGCCTGTTGTGACGCGCTTTCAGAGTTATTCGATTGCAGTTGACCCCCATATTCGCCGCTATATGGAAGCGGTGATGGACACGGCGAGCTTCTCGGCATGGCAGAATGATGCGATGCAGGAGCCGTGGATTGTCGCACATGATGAAATTGATGAACCCCCTATTGGCCTGTTCCGGCCTTAATCTTGTAAATCCGTCCCAGTCTGAAAGATCATTCCGATGAAATCGCACTATTCTGATGCCCCTGTTTCCAGCATTCCCGCCCGCCATACGCTTTCCGTGCTGGTGGATAACGAGCCGGGTGTGCTGGCCCGTATTGCCGGGCTGTTTTCCGGCCGGGGGTATAATATCGAGAGCCTGACCGTCTCCGAGACGGAGCATGAGAAGCATGTGTCGCGGATCACGATTGTGACAACTGGAACGGCGATGGTGATCGACCAGATCAAGCACCAGCTCGACCGGCTTGTGCCAGTGCATCGCGTTGTTGACCTGACGACGGAAGGCGAGGCGATTGAGCGGGAATTGGCGCTTGTGAAACTCGTCGGCAAGGGCGAGTCGCGGAGCGAGGCGCTGAGGCTTGCAGCGGCTTTCGGTGCGCGGACGGTTGATGCAACGCTCGACTCGTTCGTGTTCGAACTGACGGGAACGAGCGAAGAGATCGAACGCTATTTGCGGGCGGTGTCCGAGTTGGGACTTGCGGAAGTCTCCCGGACCGGAATTGCAGCGATGGCACGCGGTGTGGCGGCGTTTTGACGGCGGATTGCGTTTGCGCGTCTTGTAAAAATGATCTACAATGTAGATACATTTTGAAGCGGATAGACGGGGCGCATCATGCGGATCAAGATTGCAAAATGGGGCAATAGCGCGGCCATACGCCTGCCGAAGGCGGTGATGGACGAGATGCGGCTTGTGCCCGGTTCAGAGGCGGAGATGAATGTCGCAGACCGAGTTATTCGCATTACATCGGCAAACAAGCCATCGCAGTTGAAATTGGAAGAACTCATTAAGAGTATGGATGAGTTTGGTCTCGCGGGGCAGTCAGAAACAGTTAATTGGGGACCGGACCGCGGTTCAGAATTGATTGATGATGAATATTCGCGACGTGACTCCGGGTCGAACAAGCATACTGGAAAAAAGCGTGCCTCTTGAGACCGGCGATCTTCATTGGGCGGACCTTGATGGCTATCGGGGGACCGAGCAGGGAGGCCGTCGTCCGGTATTGATTGTTTCCGAGAATTTTTACAATTCTCGGTCCAATCGTGTGATTGTTTGTCCGATCTCTTCGCGGGCGAGGGGGTGGCAAACGGAGGTAAGGCTATCTGATGGTCTGCTAATTTCCGGTGTCATATTGACTGATCAAATTCGTGCGATTGACCGGCAGTCGCGGATTTTTGATTTTATTGCCCGCGTTCCGGATGCCGATTTGTACGCGGTACGTGAAGTTCTCGGCCTTTTAATGGGCATTTTCAAGATCGCATCCGATGACACATGAATCCCTCATCGCGCTGGCGCTTTATGCGTTGGTGACCTCGGTGACACCTGGGCCGAATAATCTGATGTTGCTGGCCTCGGGAGTTAATTTCGGGTTCAGGCAGACGATCCCGCATATGCTGGGCATTGCGCTCGGATTTACCGCGATGGTGGCGCTTGTCGGGTTCGGCCTTGGCGCGGTGCTGACGCTGTTTCCGATCGTGTTCAATGTTTTGAGAGTTCTCGCGCTCGTTTACATGGTCTGGCTTTCGTGGAAGCTCGCTTCCAGCGGATCGCTCGGATCAGGGGATGCGAAGGCGCGGCCGATGACGTTTATCGAGGCGGCGTTGTTCCAGTGGATCAACCCGAAAGCGTGGGCGATGGCATTGACGGCGACGACGCTCTACACCGTCCCGGACATGTATTATCTCAGCGTTATTCTGGTTGCGGGTACTTTTGGTGTTGTAAACCTGCCGAGTGTCAGTTGTTGGGCTGGTTTTGGTGTCGCATTGCGCGGATTTCTGTCGGTTCCTGCCCGATTGAGGATTTTCAACGTCGGTATGGCGTTGTTGTTGCTGCTGTCGACGCTGCCGTTTATCCGCGAACTGATCCCGTGAACCGGTCAATTTCAGCCTTCGTGCTTGACCATCGCGCCTCCGACGCTTAATCGCTGTTCACTTGTGTAAAACAACGCACTTCAGGGAGCCTTCTACATGCGTGTTTATTATGATCGTGACGCCGACATCAATCTCATCAAGGGCAAGAATGTCGCCATTGTCGGCTACGGCTCGCAGGGCCATGCCCATGCGTTGAATTTGCGCGATTCGGGCTGCAAGAATATTGTGGTGGCGCTGCGCGCCGGTTCCCCGACGGTCAAGAAGGCCGAGGGCGAGGGCCTGAAGGTGATGACGGTTGTGGAAGCCGCGAAATGGGCCGATGTCGTCATGATGCTGACGCCGGACGAATTGCAGGCCGATATTTATCGCGACGAATTGCAGGCCAATATGAAGAAGGGCGCGGCGTTGCTCTTCGCGCATGGCTTGAACGTGCACTTTAACCTTATTGAGCCCCGCAAGGATCTCGACGTGCTAATGGTTGCGCCGAAGGGCCCTGGCCATACGGTGCGCTCGGAATACCAGAAGGGCGGCGGCGTGCCGACTTTGATCGCGATCCATCAGGATGCGACGGGCAATGCGCATGATCTTGGTTTGTCTTACGCGTCGGCCAATGGTGGCGGTCGTGCAGGCATTATCGAGACGACGTTCAAGGAAGAATGCGAAACCGATTTGTTCGGCGAGCAAGTTGTGCTCTGCGGCGGTTTGGTTGAGCTGATCCGGGCTGGTTTTGAGACGCTGGTGGAAGCGGGCTACGCGCCGGAAATGGCTTATTTCGAGTGCTTGCACGAAGTGAAGCTGATCGTTGACCTGATTTATGAAGGCGGCATTGCCAATATGAATTACTCGATCTCGAACACGGCGGAATATGGCGAATATGTCACCGGCCCGCGGATCATTACGTCCGAGACAAAGGCCGAGATGAAGCGCGTTCTGAACGACATTCAGACCGGCAAATTCACGCGCGACTGGATGCTCGAGAACAAGGTCAACCAGACCTCGTTCAAGGCTGTCCGCGCGCGGCATAATGCGCATCAGATCGAAGAAGTGGGCGGCAAGCTCCGCGCCATGATGCCATGGATTGCCAAGAACAAGCTCGTCGACAAGGCGAAGAACTGATTTATTTGGGCTTGAGCCCTTTTGCGATTGAAAAATCCCGCTTCGGCGGGATTTTTTATGTCTCGACCCTCAAGCCGCTAACGGCTTTTTTGGTCTGCCGCCGAGACGGCCATTGGCTTTGGATGCCGTGGCCCGGTTGATAGCGCGTTTCATGAGGGATGAACCAAGATGATCGGCCAACAGGCTTGGAATGTAGATGTCTGCGTCGAGATGGGGAACATGAAGGCCATAGCCGCCGCCCTCAATCTCGATCTTGCGTAAATCGTCTGGCGTTGCCTGCTCAAGACCCGGAAGAAAAGCGAGCGGGAACCCGACGATTGCGCCAGTGTTCAACGTGATCATCACATTCCTGCTGCGCGGGTCGTATCGGGCGGTCACGGCGAGGAGCTGATGCTTCATGCGCCGCGCCGTCTTGCGTGTGATCAATTCGAATTCTTGTTCGGTCGGAGCTTTGAATTCAGCCATGAAGCGCTCTCCATCGATGATAGATATCGGTTAAATTATTCGCGATCGCTTCACCCATTTCAGCGATCTCCGACAGGCGGAACCCGATTTGTTCGACCAAGACAACAGGGCCGTCCGGATAGTTCAGGTCGAACTTGGCGCGCGCTCCGTCTCGTTTGAGTGCGTGGACATGTGGAGGCGGGTGATCGTTCGAGTAGATCACGATGCGGATATTTCGAAGGGTTAGGACGGACGGCACTTAAAGAGGTTATCATAAACCTAGTTATATAGCTAGGTTATTTTCAGCAAGGGCTTTCTGGTGAAGAAAGGTCAATGGGCGCGCATCTGGCGTCGTAAAGCAAACGGGCTTGCAATGTCCATCCTCTCCTTTTAAGCCTCTTTCATGCCCATTCTATCCATCCAGTCTCATGTCGCTTACGGCCATGTCGGAAATTCCGCCGCGGTGTTTCCGCTGCAACGCCTCGGCTTCGAGGTGTGGCCGGTGCATACGGTGCAATTTGCGGCGCATACGGGTTACGGGCCGCCGAAGGGGCGGGTTTTTGATGCGGCGATGATCTCGGATGTTGTCGCGGGGATTTCGGAGCGGCCGGATTTTGCGACGTGCGAGGCGGTACTCTCGGGGTATATGGGATCAATCGAGATTGGCGGTGCCATTCTGGAGGCGGTGGAGCGGGTGAAGATCGCCAATCCCAAGGCGCTCTATTGCTGCGATCCCGTGCTCGGGGATGTCGGCAAGGGCTTTTTTGTGCGGTCTGATGTGCCCAAGTTCATGCGCGATCATGTTGTGCCGAGAGCGGATATTATCACGCCGAACCTGTTCGAGCTTGAAGCGTTGACGGGGATTGTCTGCCACGATTTGGCCTCGATGCGGCGGGCGATCGAGGCGATGCATCGGGCGGGACCGGGCATTGTGCTTGTGACCTCTGCGCTGATGCCGGACACGCCGCCTGACGCGTTCGATATGCTTGTTTCCGATGGCGCGTCACTCTGGCGGCTCAGAACGCCAAAGCTGGATATTCGCCCGAATGGTGCGGGTGATGTGACGGCGGCGCTGTTTCTGGCGCATTGTCTCAGAACGGGGGCCCCCTCCGAGGCGATGCGGCTGGCTGCTGCCTCGGTGCATGATCTGCTCGAAGCAACGGCTGCCAGCGGCAAGCAGGAGCTTCAGCTGGTTGAAGCGCAGGGGGTGTTTGTGGCACCCAGCCTGCGTTTTTCTGTCGAGCGGCTTTGACGCCTCAGGCGTAGATGCTGAATGTCGAGTTAGCGCCCATGGGGCGCGATCCGGATGCGGCAGCACTTTGTTGTGGTGTTTCGTCTCGCTTATTCTGCATATCAAGCGCTGCGTTTGCCTGCTGCATCATTGCCTGACGTTGAGCGCGCGTGGCTTCTTCGGGCGATTGGCCATCGCTCTGACGGGTTACAGGGCGGGCGGGGAGTGTTGCGGATAGTCTGCTGATTTCCATGATGCTGTTCCTGCTCTCATGCCAATGCGGCATCGTTTGACACTACACGATAGATATTGAGCAATCGTGGCAAGAATTTGCGTATTTCGATTCAAAATTATGGAAAGTGTTGCGGATTAGCGTGGTGACGTGGTGACAAGCAAAGACTTGCCTTGAGCGCGGGATTTCCGTATCAATAGAAAAGATTAACCGGATCGCGCTAGGGTGATGCCGGTTGATCGAGAGACAGGAACCTTCGCCGTGGCCCCATTTGCCACCCTTGCCGAGCCTTTGACGCGCGCCTTTACGGTGCGCTCGGGATCTGCTTGCCTTGCGCTCGGCCTCCTTCTTCTTACCAGCCCCTGAGGGCCGGCCGGGCATTGCCTGGGCGCTCAGGGGAGGTTCTCAGAAAACCAAACGGCACATGCCCCTTGTGACTGCTCAGCAGCCGGGGCGACTGGAAGAAGGAAAACAAGAGATGACCACCCATTCAGATAAAGACCGCGTTGTTATTTTTGACACCACGTTGCGTGATGGCGAGCAATCACCCGGCGCGTCCATGACGCTCGAGGAAAAGCTCGAAGTAGCCGATTTGCTGGACCTCATGGGCGTTGACATTATCGAGGCGGGGTTCCCAATCGCCTCGAATGGCGATTTCGAGGCTGTCTCGGAGATTGCGAAGCGGATCAAGCGCACAACGGTTGCAGGGCTTGCCCGTGCCATCAATGCCGATATCGACCGGGCAGGCGAGGCCGTGAAGCATGCCGCCAAGCCGCGCATCCATACCTTTGTCTCGACCTCGCCGATCCATCTCGAATTCCAGATGAAAAAGACCGAGGAAGAGGTGCTGGCAATCATCACGGCAACAGTAGCGCGTGCGCGCGGGCTTGTGCCGGATGTCGAGTGGTCGGCCATGGATGCGACGCGCACGCCGATTGAATATTTGTGCCGCTGTGTGGACGCGGCGATCAAGGCGGGTGCGACGACGATCAACCTGCCGGATACGGTGGGGTATGCGACGCCGGACGAATATCGCGACATGTTCCGGCAGGTGCGCGAGCGGGTGGCGAATTCGGACAAGGCGATCTTCTCGGTGCATTGCCATGATGATCTGGGGCTTGCGGTGGCGAATTCGCTTGCCGGGCTCGAGGGTGGCGCGCGGCAGATCGAGTGCACGATCAACGGGCTTGGCGAGCGCGCGGGCAATGCGGCTTTGGAAGAAGTCGTGATGGCGATCAAGACGCGCGGCGATGTGTTGCCCTACGCGACGGGGATCGAGGCGACCTTGCTGACGCGGGCCTCCAAGCTCGTCTCGGCTGTTACATCCTTCCCGGTGCAGTACAACAAAGCGATTGTCGGCCGGAACGCGTTTGCGCATGAGAGCGGTATCCATCAGGACGGGATGCTGAAGAATACGCAGACCTATGAAATCATGACGCCGGCGAGTGTGGGTGTCTCTAAAACCTCGCTCGTGATGGGCAAGCATTCGGGGCGGGCGGCGTTCCGCGACAAGCTCAAGGAATTGGGGTTCGAGCTCGGCGAAAACGCGTTCGAGGATGCGTTCAAGCGGTTCAAGGATCTCGCCGACCGCAAGAAGCACGTTTATGACGAGGATCTCGAGGCGCTGGTGGGCGACGAGATCGATACCGGGCAGGACCGGATCAAGGTTGAATCTCTCACCGTGATTTGCGGGACGCAGGGGCCACAATTGGCGACGTTGACGCTATCTATCGACGGGAACCACAAGACGATCCAGGCATCCGGCAACGGGCCGGTGGATGCGTGCTTCAATGCGATCAAGGCTCTGGTGCCGAACGAGGCGCAGTTGGAACTGTATCAGGTTCACGCGGTCACCGAGGGGACGGACGCGCAGGCGGAAGTGTCGGTGAGGCTCGGCGAGAATGGTCGCTCGGTGACGGCGAAGGCGGCCGATCCGGACACGCTGGTGGCATCGACGCGTGCCTATCTCGGGGCGCTGAACAAGCTGATGATGAAGAACCAGAAGGGCCGCGGAGAGATGATGCGGGCGGTGTGAACGGCTCGGGGTGCGAGATAATCGCAGGGCGGTTGCATTGGGACTTGCAACAACCGTCAGCCTTTGCTACTCACCTCTGGTGCGGGGCCTTGCCCCGCTCCTTCGTTTTGATGGGCGCTTAGCTCAGTTGGTAGAGCAGCTGACTCTTAATCAGCGGGTCGTAGGTTCGAAACCTACAGCGCCCACCATTTTCCATCAAAATTGATGTTGTGAGTGCGGGCTAGCGGAGCTTGCGTCTTCGGGAATGCAATTCTGCTTGGCTGGGCTGCATTCGAGCGGTTGGCTTTTTGTGTGTGACACGCTAGTGACGTCTTCGCGGCTGCTTCCGGACTGAAATCCTTGATCCGGATCGGCTTTTTCGATACGGAGCCCGTGCGAGTAAGTATGAAGCGCGCCTTTGATCTGACGATTTGTTGCGTTGCCGCATTGGTGCTGATCGTGCCGATGGTGCTGGTTGCGGTTGCCGTGCGGGTGACTTCGGCAGGGCCGGTCTTGTATTGGTCCGAGCGTGTTGGCCGCGATAACCGGCCGTTTATGATGCCAAAATTTCGGAGTATGCGCGTCGGAACGCCTGCGCTTGCATCGCATTTGCTGGATCACCCGGAGCGCTGGCTGACGTCCATCGGGCCGTTTCTGCGCAAGACAAGTCTCGACGAGTTACCACAACTCTGGAGCATCTTCAGGGGAGATATGAGTTTCGTCGGCCCGCGCCCGGCACTCTTTAATCAGTATGATTTGATTGCGTTACGTCAGAAACATGGCTTACACGTGTTAAAGCCCGGCTTGACCGGCTGGGCGCAGGTGAACGGACGTGACGAGCTGCCGCTCCACGTCAAGGTGGCGTATGATGCGGAATATATGACGCGGATGTCGCTTTTGTTTGACGTGCGGATTTTGCGGATGACGTTTCTGCGTGTTGTCCAGGGCGATGGTGTGCGACACTAGGCGAGTGTGAGGCGTAAGGCTTGTGTGTGAAAGACGAGTTACTTCATAATGGCCGTATTTTTAAGCAGTATTGTTCCGAAAATTCTTTTTTTACCGCGTTTTGCGAAGCGTTTGATTGTGCTCGTGCTCGATGTCGGCCTATGTGTCCTCGCGACGTGGATTGCGTTCTACTTGCGCCTGGGCGAGTTCGTGGAGCTCGGCGGGAATGCGCGGTGGGCAGTGATTGTTTCTGTCGGCGTGGCGCTGCCAATTTTTATCAAATCCGGATTTTACCGCGCGATTTTCAGGCATAGCGGGCTACCTGTCCTGCTATCGATTGCGCGTGCGACGGTTTTCTATGGTGTTGTCTACGGCCTCGTCTTCACGGTCATCGGAGTTCAGGGAATCCCCCGGACGATAGGTATTATCCAGCCTATTTTACTGCTGCTAATGGTGGCGACCTCGCGCGCGATTGCTTGGCTCTGGCTTGGAGGGCACTATCAGCGACACCTGAGGCGAATGCAGCTGCCGAATGTGCTGATCTATGGTGCGGGAACAGCTGGGCGGCAAGTGCTCGCGGCGCTGGCGCACAATCAAGAGATGCGCGTCGCCGGGTTTCTTGACGATGACGCCTCACTGCACGGATTACTCGTCAATGAGAAGCCGGTTTACCATCCCAAAGATGTCGATGATGTGTTTCGCGCGCTTAAGATTTCGAGTGTCCTGCTTGCCCTGCCTTCAGCGAGTTTGAGCAGGCGCAACGAGATTGTTGCCACCCTGCTTAAGCACAAGGTTAGCGTGCAGACGGTTCCCTCTCTGACGGAATTGGCGCAGGGCAAGATTGATATCGCCGCCATCCGGCGCGTCGATATCGAGGATCTGCTGGGCCGTGAACCTGTCGCACCGGAGCCGACACTGATTGCGAAGAATATTTCGGCAAAAGTGTTGCTCGTGACGGGGGCGGGGGGCTCGATCGGGAGTGAATTATGTCGGCAAATTCTTGCTTGGGGGCCGGAAAAACTCTTGTTGCTCGATCAGAGCGAGGCGGCTCTCTACGCGATCCACGAGGAGCTGGAGAGAGATTTTGCGAGAAGCGGCTGCCCCCTAATCCCTCTCCTCGGGTCTGTCTGCGACGAGGGTCGTTTGCGCGAGATTTTTTCGACGTTCAGGCCCGATACTGTGTACCACGCGGCGGCCTATAAGCACGTACCCCTTGTGGAACAAAATATTTTCGAGGGGATCCGAAACAATGTGTTCGGGACAATGGCGGTAGCAAAGCTCGCCGCTGAATATAGCGCCTCGGATTTTGTGTTTATCAGTACCGACAAGGCTGTGCGACCAACGAATGTGATGGGAGCCACGAAGAGGCTTGCTGAGATGGTCCTGCAGGCACTTGCTCTGGAGGCATCTGCAACTCGCTTTGCGATGGTCCGGTTTGGCAATGTTCTGGGATCATCCGGCTCCGTTGTGCCCAAATTTCGCCAGCAGATAGGCGCGGGCGGGCCGATTACGGTGACGCATGCAGATGTGACGCGCTATTTCATGAGTATCCCCGAGGCGGCGCAACTCGTGATCCAGGCGGGGGCAATGGCAGCAGGGGGTGACGTGTTCCTGCTCGATATGGGGAAATCCATCAAGATTATGGACCTTGCGCGGAGGATGATCGAACTCTCGGGTCTGACGGTCAGGGATAGCGAGAACCCAGCGGGCGACATTGCGATCGAGGTCACCGGACTGCGGCCCGGAGAAAAGCTCTATGAGGAGTTGCTGATTGGCGATACTCCGGCACCGACTGCTCACCCAATGATCATGAAATCCCTTGAAGCGACACTCCCACGCGCGGAATTGGAGCGGGTTCTCACGGTGCTTCAGGGCGCGATGGAAGCCAACGACGCGCCGGCGGCGAGGAGTGTTCTGTTCGCAGGTGTCGCTGGGTATCAACCGACGGGCGGGATTGTCGACTGGGTGCATTGTGAGCGGGTTGAGACGGGCGAGGGTGCCGCTGCACTCGGATAGGGCCCGATGGGGGCTGGCGTCGATTTTGACTGCCGCTGGCGTCAGAGAACAAAAATTCGAAACATCTTAGGGGTGCTGCTTATTCTCAGTCGCCGGACTTTTTTCATCCGAAATCCGATGTTTCCTTTTGGTCAACTTTTCAATAAAATAGAAGGGGCTGACATAGATAAGGTTGAAGTATTCATACTTTGACCCATTTGGAGAGCGTCTTCAAGAGGTTTCTGGCTGGGCGATGATTGAACCGCCACTCGCACTCTTTTAGAAACAGATGGAAGTGGGCTTTTGG
>CAMCXA010000009.1 GCA_945883115.1 Alsobacter soli | reverse complement strand
AAACCCGCACATAACGATCAGCCGGGAAGAAGTCAGTCATGTTCCACTCGATCAATGGGACAACGTGATTATTGCCACCGGTCCGCTGACCTCTCCCGCGCTTGCTGAGACCATTCAGAAGTTCACTGGAGAAAAGGAACTCGCTTTCTTTGATGCGATAGCTCCAATTGTTCATTTTGAAACGATCGATTTGGATAAAGCATGGTTTCAGAGCCGATATGATAAGGTAGGTCCAGGCGGAACCGGAGCTGACTACCTCAACTGCCCCATGGATCGGGAAAATTACGACGCATTTGTCGACGCGTTATTGGCGGGCGAAAAGGCTGAATTCAAAAAATGGGAAGGAACACCCTATTTTGACGGCTGTTTACCCATAGAAATCATGGCTGAAAGAGGGCGCGAAACGCTTCGCCACGGCCCAATGAAGCCTGTTGGACTTACCAATCCACGCGATCCTACCGTGAAGCCCTATGCCATCGTGCAGCTCCGCCAGGACAATGCGCTTGGCACGCTGTATAATATAGTCGGCTTCCAGACCAAGTTGAAGTATGCGGAACAAGCAAAGGTTTTGCGTATGATCCCCGGCTTGGAGAATGCAGAATTTGCAAGGCTCGGCGGTTTGCATCGCAATACGTATCTGAATTCTCCAAAACTTCTTGATGGTACGTTGCGTCTCAAGTCAGAACCAAGATTGCGTTTTGCTGGGCAAATCACGGGCTGCGAGGGTTATGTGGAAAGTGCCGCAATCGGACTCGCGGCAGGTCGATTTGCCGCTTGCGAGCGGTTACAGATTCAGCACGCTGATTATCCAGAAACCACTGCATTAGGTGCTCTTATCAATCACATAACTGGTGGGCATCTCATTACGATTGATCAAGGGCCGCGATCTTTTCAACCGATGAACATCAATTTTGGACTTTTCCCGCCAATAGAAACTCAAAAAACGATGGATGGAAAGCGCCTCAGAGGTCCGGAAAAGTCAACTGCAAGAAAACATGCGCTGACAGAAAGAGCACAAAGAGACATGGCTGCGTGGCTGGCAGTCCAACAACTTAACTCAAATCCGCTTTTGTAGTTGGCACAGCCAAAGTGTCATAAGAATTCTAATGGGCGATAACGGAGTATAGATCGGCAACCCGTTGTCTGTTCGACGCCTTACCCGCCCGGAATTGGATCGTGATATCCTCAACGGAAGATAGACTGATTTTAGATAGTCCGGAATTTCGGCCCACGAACCAATCACGATATTGAGGTGCTTTGAAGCAATATCCTCCAGGATTGTTGAGCCAGTACTCGGTTTCCTCGGATCAATAACAGTCTCTATTGCAGCGGGAATGAATCGTTCTGCTTTGGAAACGGCCGATAAAGATTTTTCAAACATTTTACGAATTCCCATCACCATCCCAGCATCACCACAAAGTCTTGCAGGCCCAGAATCACGACCATCGGCTAGCAAGATCGTTAATAGCCTGATCAGGCAGCCATAAGTTTCACCGAGATACCCCTCCAAAGAAGCCATATCCGGCATTCGATCGTCATACAGGTCGAACGTGCGCGCATCGATCATGTCCAGAAGTGCTTGTTTAGGTAGTGAATATCGGTCGAGTGCATGACAGGCCGCGTCAGAAACCGGATGCCCACTCAAAGCACCATTCACGCCGTTATTGATTGCATCACGCCACCACTGCAAACGTATTTCACCAAGAGATACGTCCGAAACGATCTCGGGAATCCGTGCAAGTTCGATCTCGAAGCAGAGTAGTGCCTGAGCGGCCCCGCGATGATCAGCAGGAAAAAAAAGCGACCAATAATAAAATTCGCGAGAATTTTCGCGAAGAAACTGGGCATTATGATCAAGATGGTTCACTTGTTTGGGACCGCGCTTATTTTGACGCAAATCAGGGCGGCAGCTACACGGCGATTTTCACTGACCATAACATTGTAAGTGCGCGCTGCGGCCGCTGTCGACATTGTGTCAATGCGAATTCCGTTTTCTTTAAGAGGCCAAAGTATCTCATCAGCAAGCCGAACAGGCATATCACCGCACCCTATGATCAGAAAATCGATCGCCGTCTTCTGACTAATGATTTTATCAAATGATCGAGAGCTGATTTCACGAACGCTGCGGGGAGACCAAGCGAATACTCCCGTTGGAATCAGAATAATTGATCCGCTATGGGACATCTCCGCGAACCTAAAACCGCCATCCATAATTGCATCAACAAGATGACGGCCGGGAACGAACCCGCCATCAGTCATGCACGACCCTTGTTGGACGCGTCAGCATTAGCCGTACCGGTGTCACTCTCGTCAGGAGTATCCTTGACGACACGGGCACCCAGATAAATCAAAACAGGTGAAGCGATGAAGATCGAGGAATATGTCCCAATCAATACGCCAAATATCATCGCGTAGGAGAAACTACTGATCACTGCACCGCCAAACAACACAAGCGCAAGTAGCGCCAGAGAGGTGGTAACCGATGTCATCACTGTACGCGAAAGCGTGCTGTTGATGGAGAGATCGAGAAGTTGGGCAATCGGCATCTTCTTGTACTTGCGAAGCAATTCCCGAATTCGATCGAATACGACCACCGTATCGTTCAGTGAATAACCAACGATCGTCAAAATGGCTGCGATCGACGTCATGTTAAATTCTATCTGTGTAATCGCGAAAAAACCGATCGTTAGAACCAGATCATGAAGCGTCGCAATCACGGCACCGACGGCAAACTGCCATTCAAAGCGAAACCAGAGATAGACAAGCACGCCGAGAACCGAAAGTACCACTCCGAGAATACCTGACTGGACCAACTCCCCTGATACTCTGGGCCCGACCACTTCCACACGCCGAAACTCGTAGGTTGATGAGAATATCTGTTTGACCTTCTCAACGACCTCCTGCTGCCCCTTCTCTCCCCCCGGTTGAAGGACAAAGCGGAGAGATACTTCACCCGATGATCCAAATTCCTGAACCTCAACTTCACCAAGTTCGAGATCGCCCGACAATTGCCGCACCGTTGCCGTGTCGGCCTTCCCTGAAAGCGCCTTCATCTCGATGAGCGTACCACCGGTAAAATCGATACCAAAGTTCAACCCAATCAATAAAAATGCCGCAACTGACACTGCTGAAAGTAATGCTGACAAGGGAAAGCTGAAGCGTTTGAAAGCCATAAAGCCAAACGCAGTATTATCAGGAACGATTCGAAGAAGTTTCATCAGTCAATTCCGGATTAAAATGGAAGAACGGTAGGACGTTGCGTCCGGTACCAAAGAGCAATCATCATTCGCGTCATCGTCACCGCCGTTATCACAGTGGTCAATATCCCGAAGATCATCGTTACCGCAAATCCACGTACGGGACCGCTTCCGAGGAAAAACAGCATGGCGGCAGCAATAAACATTGTTACGTTCGAATCAATGATCGTGGCAAATGCCCGCGTAAAACCCGCATCCAGAGCAGAAACGATACTCCGACCCTGCCGCGCTTCCTCCCGAATACGTTCGTAAATGAGCACATTCGAATCAACGGCAGTTCCGATTGTAAGTACAATGCCCGCAATTCCAGGCAAAGTAAGCGTGGTTCCAATCAGTGACATCAATGCAAAGATCATCACAACGTGGATCACCAGTGCGATGTTGGCGAACAGGCCGAATAGACCATATGTCACGAACATAAAAACCACGACGAGAGCGGCTGCCACGTATGACGCGATCTTGCCTGCGTTAATAGAGTCCTGCCCGAGTCCTGGCCCTACGGTCCGTTCCTCAACAATCGTCAGCGGAGCCGGTAGTGCGCCCGCCCTGAGTAAAATCGACAGATTATTGGCTGATTCAACCGAAAAATTTCCAGAGATTTGACCCTGACCGCCTGTGATCGGAGATTGGATCCGCGGTGCTGATATCACCTTGTTGTCGAGTACTATCGCAAGTGAGCGCCCGACAGACTCCGAAGTTGCCTGTCCAAATTTCTGCGCCCCCCGAATGTTGAATTTGAAATTGACAATTGGTTCGTTATTGCGGGAGTCAAATGCAGGCTGCGCGTCGATTAAGTCCTCTCCCTGAACAATGACCCGCTTTTCGATCGGAAGCGTTGCTCCGCCGGCATCCTGCGACGGCAACATATCAACGTCTCCCGGTGCAGCACCAGGTTCCGAGACCATTCTGAATTCGAGTTGAGCTGTCGTTCCCAGAATTTCCTTCAGTCGCTGCGGATCCTGAAGCCCGGGAACTTGCACCAAAATTCGATCAATACCTTGCCTCTGAATATTGGGTTCAGTCGTACCAAGCGCATCAATACGACGCCTGAGTACCTCAATGGCTTGATCAATTGCCTTCCTGACTTTCTCTTTGAGGCCAAATTCGGTCAATGAAACAGTAACCAGCCCGTCATTCTGCTCAATCAACTCAAGGGACGCCGAGCCGCTCCCCTGCATCAGACTGATGCTGTCGATCATTGTAAGTTCCCTGAGCTTCGGAAGTACCCGTTCCTTCTCAGTAGCATCGGATATCCGGACAGAAACACTCCGATTCTGAACCGCCAATCCTCCAGCTAACGCAACTTTCTGCTCCCGAAGAATGCGCCTCATGTCATCACGCAAAGTACTGACTTGTGATTTCAAGATCGCTTGCTGATCAACTTCCAACAGAACATGTGATCCGCCTTGCAAATCGAGACCGAGGACAATCGCTTGATGAGGCACAATCCATGCCGGTATCCAAGAAGGCGTTCCATTCTTGATTGCCAACCGTGCTTCCGGCGAGAGAATACTTGGCGCAGCATAAAGAAAACCCGCAAGCGCGAGAACTAAAACAGCGGTAATTTTGAATCGGGAATATCGGAACATGTGCGGCAAGAGTCCTGTTGCTTCTTTAAGACTTGACGGGTTCGCCCTTGCTCCGGACCTCGGCAATCATGGTCCGCATGATCTTTACCTTGACGCCCTCAGCGATTTCGAGCTCGATTTCAGGTTCGTCACTAACTTTGGAAACCTTACCGATGATTCCACCGGAAAGCACAATCTGATCGCCTCTCCGGACATTCTTTATCATCTCCTGATGTGTCTTGGCCCGCTTCTGTTGCGGGCGAATGATCAGGAAATACATAATCACGAAAATAAGAATGAATGGCACAATCTGGATGAACATTTCTGAACCACCGACGGATGGCGCGCCTTGTGCAAATGCAGGGGTAATCACGGTCAAAGCCTCCCATAACGTTACAGACATGAAGTCTGTAAGACAAAATCAGCGGCGACTATACAAGCGGCAACGCGGAAAGCAATTAAGATAAAAAGAAAACCACCATTGAACGATGATGGACGCCACGGGCTAACCCCGCTATCAGCTTAGCAAGCTGCGTCACGCGCAAAAAACTCGCGACAAGGGAGGAAATGAGAATGATCCAGCCGGTACTTGACCCGTCTCTTCTTGAAACTCTTGTCCGTATTGCGGATGCCTTGGATCGCTTGGCTCCCCCTAGCACTGGGCCTGTAACATTTCAATCAGCGGATGCGTTTGTGTGGCACCCCGTACCACCTCATATAACCCCCGTCGCAAAGGTGAACGCAGTCGACTTGTCGCTTTTGCGTGGAATCGATCAGGTGAGAGACATTCTGACAAACAACACGGAGCGCTTTGCGAAAGGCCTTCCCGCCAATAATGCCCTGCTTTGGGGAGCCCGCGGAATGGGTAAATCATCACTTGTAAAAGCAATTCACGCCGATGTTAATCGAACCCAATATGGTTCCGTGGAATCTGACCCGCTAAAGTTGATAGAAATCCACCGGGAAGATATCGAGTCACTGCCATCGCTCATGGCGATGTTGCGTGCCTCGAAATATCAATTCATTCTTTTTTGTGACGATCTCTCGTTTGACGGGAATGACGCAACCTACAAGTCTCTTAAAGCAATACTCGAGGGCGGCATTGAGGGGCGCCCGGAAAATGTGATTTTTTATGCAACATCCAACCGCCGGCATCTTTTGCCACGCGATATGATGGAAAACGAAAAGTCATCCGCGATAAACCCGGGCGAAGCCGTGGAGGAAAAGGTTTCACTTTCCGACCGATTTGGTCTCTGGCTTGGGTTTCACAAATGCAGTCAGGATGAATACCTCGAAATGGTAAGCGCTTACGCTAAAAATTTTGATCTCCAAATCGACGAAGCACAACTCCACCATTCAGCACTAGAATGGGCAACAACACGAGGATACCGATCAGGACGAACCGCGTGGCAATTTATTCAGGACCTTGCGGGAAAACATGAAGTGCGGCTGGGTGAAAAACAGTAACCGTTCATCCCGTGCTCCAATCCAGAAAATCAATTTTCTGAAAAGTACCCCATCGGATCAACCGGCGAAGAGCCTTTTCGCAGTTCAAAATGCAGTTGTGGAGAAGAAACATCACCGGACTGCCCTGACAGCGCAACCACCTGACCACGTGTCACTTGATCACCACGCTTGACCTTCAAATCCCCGTTATTGGCATATACCGATACCCACCCGTCAGGGTGCCGGATGATAATCATATTTCCGTATCCCTTCACCTCGCTGCCGGAATAAGCAACAGTTCCGGCTTCAGAGGCTTTCACAGAAGTCCCCACTGGCAACGCAATCTTGATGCCCGTACTTTTGGTGCCATTCACATTTCCAAAACCGGCAATAACACGGCCCTTCGCAGGCCAACGAAAACCAACGGACTCGATTGCCGCTTTTGCCGCAGGCGCTGCATTATTTGTTTTGGTGGCATCCGAACTTGCTGGAGCTGAAGAACCCAATGGCTCGGAAGCATCCGTCGAGGTAGTCTTGGCAACAACAGCCACTTCGGAAGGCTGATCAACCTTTTCAGCCGTCTTCTTTGTTATCGAAATTTTTGGAACAACCGCCGATACAGGTTCAGATTTCTCCGCCTTCGAACCGCTCGAAAGGCTTGCCCCGTCCCTATAAACAGGAATTATCAACCTTGTACCCGCCTTAGGCACCGCCTTTGCGGAAAGCTTGTTGGCTGTGCGTATCGCAGAAACTGGGACACCATACCGATCTGAAATCGTTTTGATCGTCTCACCGTCAGTCAAGATAACTTGGGAGCCTCCTTCAGGCGTCCAATATCCGATACCAGTCGCCGTAACGGTTTTTGAGGCACTTGCTGTACTCGACGCAACAACGGACTTCTGCGGCTGAACAGCCGCAACCCGCATTGGTTCGCTAATTACTTGGGTGTTTTGTTTTGCAGGCGCTAAAGCAACTGGCGAAGCCAGAGGTTCCGAAGAAATAATCGACTTGGACCCCTGAGAGTCGACCGGTAACACATCAACTGCTGCCGATTGTTGCGCCTGCGGTGCCTTTTGACTGATCGATCCCGTCGCATTTGGGTCAAATCTTGCGGACCCAGCAAAAGGATTCGGAATTGATTGTGATGAACCGCCGTCAGTTGCGCAACCCGCCACAATTGCAGATAGCCCTAATGAGCACACAACGCGAATTAAAACTCTCGGCTGCACAGTTTTTACTCCAAAACGAACACCAATCATAATTTTAGTTAATAGCATTTTGGTTAATTATCCCTTTAAAACCGTCGAATTGATTACAGTTTTTATAGAATGGTCGAAATGCCAGGGATGAGCGGCGACAGATGAAATGGACCGATAATCTCCGGTTCAGGCGCTGCGTTAATTCCTTTTCTGTATCTGCACAAAAGTGGTATTCCCGAGCCGGACACAACGCAGACCAGAATGCCCTCTGGTGCCAATTGCCGGATCAAACTCTCTGGCACAGAGAGAATCGAGCCACTGAGTAGTATTCTATCAAATGGCCCGTTTGAGGCGTTTCCGTTACAACCATCATCCAAAATAATCGTAACGTTTTCGAGTGAGGAGTTGGCCAAGCGGGTCCTCGCAGCCAGAACGAGAGATTGAAACCGTTCCACCGAAACCACTTCGCCTGCCAAATTCGCTAAGATGGCAGTACCGTAGCCTGAACCGGTCCCGATCTCGAGAACCCGGTTTGTTGATCGGATTTCAAGCAAATTGAACATTCTGGCCAACATGGACGGCGCAGTTTGTGTCTGCCCACATTCAATCGGAAGTGACACATCAGAGCCGGCCAGATCATGATACCGTCGGTCGATAAAGGATGACCGTTTGACAATTTCAAAGGCGCGCAGAAGCGCAGTGTCGCGAATCCCTCTCCCTCTAAGGTTCAGCAGGAATGACAAGGCTTGATCGCCCGCACTGTGCCGCTCATTCATGAAACTCAGTCCCAGCTGTCGAAGGCCTGGGCGTATCGTGTAATTGTCGGCTCGTCCGTGAGATCAAGACGCAAAGGTGTGATTGAGATACGCTTGTCTGCAAGCGCCTTGAGATCCGTGCCATGTCCCGGTTCTGACTGTCCGCGACCAAAAGCAACCCAATAATAAGGATTACCTCTTCCATCGCGACGTTCGTCAATCCGCAAAAGTTCTTGCTTACGCTGCCCCTGCACCGCGACATTGACGCCCCTTACGTCGTCAGGGCTACAATTCGGAAAATTAATATTCACAAGAACGTTTGGAGGAATACCCTCCTTGAGAACCTTCCTTATAATTTTTGCAGCATGCACCCGCCCGCAATCCCAATGTAGATTTTTAACACTATCGCCGCCATAGGCTTGCGAAAGCGCGAAGGACGGAACCCCGAGAATCGTCCCCTCCATAGCGGCGGCAACGGTTCCGGAATAGGTTACATCTTCAGCCACATTTTGCCCGCGATTTACGCCGGAAATAATGAGATCAGGCTTGATGTCCATGATATGACGTATCGCCATTATCACACAGTCTGTTGGCGTACCACGGACAGCATAGCGCTTTGCGTCGATCTCTCTCAATCGAAGAGGATCATTCAGAGACAAGGAGTGAGCAACTCCGGATTGGTCCGTTTCAGGCGCAACGATCCAGACATCATCAGAGATTTCCCGTGCGATAGCCTCGCAAACAGCAAGACCCGGTGCGTGAATACCGTCATCATTCGAGACCAAAATACGCATCTTCAATGCCTTTCAAGGCGCTTCATGCCGCCCATATAAGGCAATAAAGCTGCTGGAATTGTTACGCTTCCATCTTCGTTCTGATAGTTCTCCAAAACAGCAACGAGCGCACGCCCGACCGCAATCCCTGAACCATTTAATGTGTGCACGAAACGAACCCCCGATCCGTCCGAAGCGCGGAATCGAGCATTCATTCGGCGAGCCTGAAAGTCGCCGCACACCGAACAACTAGAAATTTCACGATACTGGTTCTGTCCGGGAAGCCATACCTCGATATCGTATGTTTTTTGCGATCCAAATCCCATATCTCCAGTGCAGAGCGTCAACACACGATATGGCAATTCGAGATCCTGAAGCACCCGTTCTGCCGAACGGGTCATGTAGTCATGCTCCGCTTCCGACTGTTCTGGAGACGCAATCGTGACAAGTTCAACTTTTGAGAACTGATGCTGCCGTATCATCCCGCGCGTATCTCGACCAGCAGCACCAGCCTCCGCCCTGAAACACGGCGTGAGTGCAGTTAATCGGAGCGGCAAAGCGGCTTCATCGAGGATATTGTCGCGAACCATGTTCGTCAAAGAAACTTCTGCTGTCGGAATCAGCCAATAGTCGGGCAATACCCGAAAAAGATCGTCGGCAAATTTAGGCAACTGGCCCGTTCCGAACATGGCATGATCCTTCACAAGGATCGGCGGATTAACTTCTTGATATCCATGAACGCTCGTGTGGAGATCGAGCATGAATTGCCCGAGAGCCCTTTCCAGCCGAGCTAAAGCACCTTTATTGATCACGAAGCGAGCACCCGACATTTTGGCAGCTGTCTCGAAATCCATCAGCCCCAAATTCTCACCAATTTCAAAATGCTGCTTCGGCGAAAATGAAAAGTCGCGCGGCTGCCCCCAAACGCTACGAACGACATTTTCATGCTCGTCTCGCCCAACGGGAACAGAACCAAGCGGCGTATTCGCGATCGTGGAAAGCGCAGCATCCAAAGCTGCTATCAATTGTTTTTCCTGGTCTTCGGATGCGGTCAACGTCTCTTTAAGACGTGCCACTTCTAGCTTGAGCGCTTCAGCCCTCCCGGTATCTTTATTGGCGATTGCCTGTCCAATTTCTTTTGAAAAAACATTCCGCTTTTCTTGAACCGACTGAGCGAGGGAAATAGCTGCCCGTCGACGATCATCCAGCGCCAGAAGATCCTTTGACAAAGGCTCTAACCCGCGACTGACGAGCCCTTTATCAAATAGGTCAGTATTTTCCCGGATCCACTTAATATCGTACATTAAAATCCTCTCCAGAAGAGATCTGGTGTAAAGCTTTCCTAAAGAGCTTGATCGGCTTTATCCTGTGCCGCTTTACGCTGCTTTTCTACTATTTGAACCGAAAAAATGGAGAGCTCGTAAAGGAGCAGCGTCGGAATCGCGAGAGAAAATTGGCTTATAATATCAGGTGGCGTCAAAACAGCAGCGATCACAAATACGATCAATATCGCATAACGGCGCTTGGCCCGAAGAAAGGCCGAGTCAATCACTCCTATACGCCCTAGAAGCGTCAGAATGACCGGCAGCTGGAACGTAATTCCGAAAGCAAAAATCAATGTCATGATCAACGCAAGGTATTCACTGACCTTGGGTAATAATTCAATTGAAGCAGCACCCGCTACATCAAGTTGCTGTTGCCCGATGGAAAACTTCATGACGACAGGCATAGCTATAAAGAATACCGCAGCGGCCCCGATCAAGAACAAGACCGGCGTTGCAACAAGGTAAGGCAGGAACGCGTCCTTCTCGTTTTTATACAAGCCTGGCGCAACAAATTTGTAAATTTGGGTTGCAACTATAGGAAACGAGAAAAATGAAGCGCCAAAAATCGCAATTTTGATTTGTGTGAAAAGATATTCCAAAGGGGCAGTATAAATCAGTTTGACCTGCGAAACATCGCCTGCAGCTAGGACATAGGGGAAGATAAGCACATTATAAATCTGCTGCGCGAAGAAGAAGCTCAAGAAAAACATAAGCATAAAGGCAACAACAGATTTGATCAGACGCGATCGCAACTCGACGAGGTGCTCGATCAGAGGCGCCTTGGAAGCATCCATATCATCCGCAGTCATTAATTGTTTTCCTCGACTGCAATTGTGCTGGCATCCGCGACCTTAGAGGCGCGCTTTCTTCTTGACGCCGTCTTCTTTTCCTCGACTGCATCGGTTCCTGCGACTTCTGAAACGATCAATGGAACCGGTTCGGACAAGTCGGAAAGCGTTCCGGAATCGAGCGACAACGTGGCATTCTGATCAATGACTTCCTTCGCTTCCGACGTAGCCTCCAAAGTGTTTGAGGGCTTCGTGTCCTCAGTCGATGATGGCTGAGTTTCTGCGATTTTGGATATGTCGAATTTGGAGCGGACCGTCGAATGGAGATCGGTCAATATTTTCTGCGTTTCCCCAAGATCGGCTTCTTTCATCGCGTCACTGAACTGGCCCTGAAAGTCCGCAGCCATACGCCGCAGTTTCCCCAGAGCTTGTCCGATCGTACGAAGTAAACCCGGCAACTCCTTGGGGCCGATGACGATCAGCGCAATAATGCCGATCACCAACAGTTCACCGCCGCCCAAATCAAACATTGTAGCCCATCCAATCAGGCCGATCCGAACCGGGAGCGGCTATTACCGAAGATACAATCAGCTCGCTTTCCGCTCGCTTGATACTGTCTCCGCTACGCTTGCCGAACGCTGATCAGCAACCGGCTTGGCAGGCTCGGCACCCTCTGGCTGCACAACATCATCATCAGCCATGCCCTTCTTGAATGATTTAATGCCTTTCGCGACATCACCCATCAATTCAGAGACCTTACCCCGCCCAAAGAGCAGCATAAAAATGATGCCGACAACGATCCAATGCCAGATGCTTACGCCACCCATGTTACGTCTCCTGTTTATCTCGCGGGCGTCTGTGCCCGATCCTACAATGGTGATTGAAACTAGGGCGACTAAGCGGCAAAAACAAGAACTTCCTTTTGATCGATCAATATTTTCGGATTTTTTTCAAAATCAACCAGGTCCTCGGCGCGCATGCGGGCTTTCAAAGGCCCGTCCAGTCCCTGCACACCAAACTCAACGAACTGAATATCACCAAGGAATTTTTGAGACAAAATCCGCGCAGAAATCCCAGATTGAGTTGACGAAACTCGAACGCCTGACGGCCGAACACAGATCGTTACCGTGGATGATTCCGGGCACTGAGGCGCAACAAACTCGCCAAGAACCGAAACCACACGCTCTCCGCGAACGGACCCCGACAATTCGGTAAAGTCACAAAAGAACCGAGCGGCATCGATATCAATAGGATTTCGATATAATTCCTCACCGGTGCCGATCTGTATGACAACACCATCGCGCAAAAGAGCAATTCGATCCGAAATACGCATCGCCTCTTCCGGATCATGGGTCACGATGAGGGTCGTTGCTCCAAGCTCTCTCAGCAAAGCAATCGTTTCCTCGCGAACACGATCTCTCATTCGACGATCAAGGTTCGAAAATGGCTCGTCCATCAAAATTACACCCGGACGGGGTGCTACCGTTCTCGCAAGTGCAACACGTTGCTGTTCTCCACCAGACAACATATGCGGGAACAATTCAGCCTTGTCACTGAGCCCTACACGCGACAAAGCCCTTTGCATCGAATTATTCGCATCCGCCGTCGTCAGGTGCCTGAGACCGAAAGACACATTTTCTGCAACGGTCAGGTGAGGAAATAGCGCATAATCCTGGAACATCATACCAATGCCGCGATGTTCTGGGTCGACAAATCGAGTAATTGAAGAGATCTCTTTGCCATCCAGAACAATGCGGCCGGTTACGATCCTCTCAACGCCTGCGGCAACCCTAAGCAAGGTTGTCTTGCCGCAACCGGACGGCCCCAACAACGAAACCACTTCTCCCGGCTCGACAACGAGATCAATCCCCTTGAGTACATCCCTGCTGCCATAGGCGTGACGAACACGATCGAAGACCAATTGCGACGGGATTGATGCGCCAACCGTACCTCTTGGTCCCCAGCTTTTTTGAAATGCACCCGAATTATTCGCCATCGTTAGATCGCATTTTCCGGATCACGCAGCGGCTCGTGGCCCTCCTCGAGCCGCCCCTCGGAAAGCAAAACGAACAAATCTTCGTCCAGCGGGTCCTCATCACTTCGCAAATCGGGATTATCGGACGGTTGTGGGATGTTGAACCCTGCCGGTAACCGTCCGTCGAAAAACCCCGTCCCCTTCAGTTCTTCCAATCCCGGCAACTCGTCGAGTGAATTCAACCCGAACTGGATCAAAAAACCTTCGCCTGTACCGAAGGTGACTGGTCTGCCCGGAGTCCTCCGGCGACCACGCAACCTGATCCATCCCGCCTCGAGAAGTACGTCAATTGTACCCTTATGTGTCGCGACACCCCTGATATCTTCGATTTCACCACGCGTGACAGGCTGATGATATGCAATAATGGCAAGCGTTTCTAGAGCAGCACGCGACAGTCGACGCGGTTCGTTCCGCTCCCGTTGGAGAATATATCCAAGATCGCGTGCCGTTTGAAACGTCCATTTTCCAGCAACCTGAACCAGATTGATCCCGCGTGTGGCGTAGTCCGCAGACAAGTGGGCAAGAATATCGTCCACGGACGAACTGGAAGGCATCGCCGCTTGAAGTTCTGAACTTGAGAGCGGTACTTCGGACGCGAAGAGAAGTGCCTCGATCAGGCGGCGGTCACGTCGGGCAACAGTCGAGGAAAATTCGGAATCATCCTGACTGTAAATTGCCGTACCTTGATGAAATTCGGTGGTGCTCATCAGTTTCGCTCTTTTCGGTGATTATTCGATTTTTTAAACCAGATGGGTTGGAAAGTATGTTCCTGACGAACTTCCGCTACCCCCTCTTTGACCAACTCCAGAAGTGCTGAAAATGATGAGGCAAGAACACTTCGATATAAATCGCGATCCCCGACGAACTCAGACAATAAAGGTTCGATCTCCGTCCAATCAGTCGCATCAAGAATCAACTGCATCAGTGCCTTGCGAGCTTCCGGAATCGGCCAAACTGCGCGCTTCGCGATTGTCACCTGAGAGAGGGCATTTTTTTGCCTCTGGGAAGCGTAAGCCGACAGCAAATCGAAAATGGACATGTCCCAACGTTCTGACGGCTTCAGCGCGATCCCCTCAGGTTTTCCGCGAGAAAACACATCGCGACCGACCTGTGGCAAATCCTGCAGTGCGATGGAAGCCCTGCGGATTTCCTCTAGCAATTGAAGTCGCCGGTTCAAATTAGCCGCCAGTTCGGCAGCGTCTGGTTCCTCGCTATTCTGGGTCGTCGGCAGTAACAGCTTGGATTTCAAATAGGCAAGCCAAGCAGCCATGACCAAATAATCCGCAGCAAGGTCAAGCCGGCAATCCCTCGCCTCCTCAATAAAAGCGAGATACTGGTCTGCAAGGGCCAAGATCGATATTCGCTGGAGATCAACCTTTTGGCGCTTGGAGAGCTCAAGGAGCAAGTCTAGTGGCCCGGAGAAGCCCTCAATATCCAATAAAAATATCGGATCACTCGTTGCGCGATCAACGTGGAAGTCTGGGTCCTCAAAGAGTAGTTCCTGACGCATGAAAATCTTCCAACGCATTGATTCGCCGAAAGTTTGGCGACTTCAGACACTATGCGCAAGCATTGCATCAAGCTTTTGGCGGCCTTCCACAGGATCAAACCCCTCGGGCGGCAATTTGATCAACTCCAGTGCAGCATCTGCTCTTTTCAAGGCCTCGCCAACAAGCATCGACGAACCCTCTACAACGCCAGAGGCTTCTTGCATCAACCCGTTACAATGCAGCGCGATGTCACACCCAGCTGAAAACAACCTTTCAGCACGCTGCCGGAAACTTCCTCCCAACGCTTTCATAGAAAGGTCATCACTGATCAGGAGCCCTTTAAACCCGATCTCACCGCGAACGATGTTTTCAATGACAATTTTCGACATAGTCGCAGGATTAGACGGGTCAATAGCGCTGAACAATACATGCCCTGTCATACCCATCGGCAAGTCCGACAATCCCTTGAACGGGACAAAGTCGGTGCCCGATAGGTCTTTGAAAGAAGCAGAAACTTCGGGCAGGTCTTCATGAGAGTCCAGCATGGCCCTGCCCTGGCCTGGCATGTGTTTCATAACGGGCACGACACCGCCACTGATCAATCCGGTTGCCGCCGCCCTACCAAGCGTAACAACCTCCTCCGGCCGATAGGAATAGGCACGATCACCTATAGCCTCATGGGCACCCGGAATTGGAACATCAAGAACGGGCATACAATTTGCGGTTATCCCGACAGAAGCCAGGTCAAATGCAGTTAATCTGGCGGCGAGCCGGACTAGCTCTGCAGCAGCATTCAAATCACCACCACTCGCAGTTAAAAACCGGCCAGCGGCAGGATATTTCTGCCAATTTGGAACCGAAAGCCGCTGAACCCGACCACCCTCTTGATCAACAAAAACTGGTGCATCGGACCGCTCGACCAATTCCCGGAAGCGGGCGCATAATGAAGCGAGCTGGCTCGGGTCCGACACGTTCCTTTTAAAGAGGATCAACCCCCAAGGTTGTGCATCTCTAAAGAAACGCTCCTCATCCGCCGAAAACCGATATCCTGAACAACCTAATACAACAGCTCTACAAGCCAAAACCAATCACCTTCCAGACCTGAAAGACCATTCCGAAAACGAGCAGAGTTCGTCAATTCCGCGTGACGAAACACTGCCCCCCTTGTGCCAGATAGGAGTCACACAAAGCCTGTCCATCTGCCCGTGCAAGATTGACAACTCGCACCCTGAATACGGTTTTACCGCTATTCTCCCCCTTAAATATCCCCATTTCCAAGCCTGCAACCGCATCGCCCAAACGAGCTTTCACGCGGTCGACAAGAGCACGAGCATCAGCGTCGGAAGCGGGTGCGCCGAACTGGACCGAATATAAGCCACTCGCCGGTTGAACGGATCCAAAAGGTGCAGCGTCAGCGGTCGGCTCTGTAACCGTGCCCTCCTGTGTCTCAGCGAGCAAGCCGGATACTTCTGCCAAAGGATCAATCGTTAACTCCTCGGCATCAACGTCAGATGGCCGAATTGGCGGAAGCGGGACAGACACCAAAGTGGGTTGCTCTGGCTCCGCAGTTGGTTTGGCGTCACCCACGACGGTTATCTGGTCGGCGGTAGCGTTAGGCGTCGACGTGGTATTGCTCAAAGGTTCAGCAGGAGAAGTTATCGCGTTTGAAGGCGAAGAACTAGGTTCCAAAATGCCGGAAGGATCGATGATAGAGCCATCAGCTCGCACCGTCACCGTTCTGACCGACTTCACCGAAGCCAAAGCCTGTGTCTGAGGTTTAGACGCTGTATCAGGAGTCGAAATCGCTGAACTAGCGGAGGAATTACCCGGAGATACCGAAAGAGTCGCATCACTTTGATCCGCCTCTGGTATAACCTCGCCGCTTGCTCGAAGGTCAACAGGTTGCTCTATCGTCGAAATCACAACAGCGGGTTTTTCATCGTCACTTTGTTGCCTTGTGAAGAGCTCGGAACCCGCCGGCGACGCTGGTTCTGGAGCAAATGCTTCTGGTTTCACACGGGTGGGATTAGTGTCTGCCTTGATCACCGGAACATCGCTCAACTCTGTCGAAAGCGAATTTGTTCGTGACATATAAAGATAAGCATAGCCGCCGGACACAATCAGAACCGTCAAAAATGCTACCAAAAAAATCGAGCGCCATGAACGCCCCTGATTGACCTCGTCCGGGAGCGCCCCCACATCTGGGAAACGGCCATCTCTCGGTCCCGTCAAAAATGGAGGAGGAACCTGTCCGGCTCGTTCATCCGTGGAAAAAGGCGGGGACGCTTCGCTCTCAGCGTGCTGATCGACCTCCGGAGCTTCCTCGACCCAACCTGACCCCGCACGGAAATCGGATCTCTCTTCCGAAGCAACCGAATAATCGGTTGTCCTGTCGACCTGCCTTTGAGTGACGAATTTTTCAGAATCCGAAGCCCTGAAGGCCTGATTGCGTGATGCCTCGCGCAACTGCCTTTCTAACTCATCAAGATTAATGGAAGACCGCGCCTTTGGCTCTTCGTTCATACTAAACCCTATCAACGACGGAGAAAACAGCAGGATTAAAACACCTTACCGCATCTCTTGAGGTGCCGAAACGCCAAGAACCCCAAGTCCCGAAGCAATGACGAATTTAACTGATTCGACTAGTCCAAGTCTTGCCAAACTAACAACCTTGTTGTCTTCAATGATGAAACGCATGCCGGGATCGTCTTTGCCCCGGTTCCACAGTGCATGAAAATCAGCCGCAAGATCATATAGATAAAAAGCTATTCTGTGAGGCTCGTGCGCCAAAGCGGCTGCTTCGATCAATCGGGGATATTGCGATAGACGACGAATGACTGTCTTCTCAGAAACATCACCCAACTGGTTGAAATCCGAGGTGTGCAGATCCCCCAGATCGTCTCCATGAAAGAAATTCTCCGCCTGCCGCCGAATCGAACAACACCGGGCATGGGCATATTGTACGTAAAAAACAGGGTTTTCTTTGCTTTGTTCGACCACTTTAGAAAGATCAAAGTCAAGCGAAGCATCATTCTTACGAAAGAGCATCATGAAGCGAACAGCGTCCGCGCCAACTTCATCAACCACTTCCCGTAATGTAACAAAGTCACCGGAGCGCTTCGACATTTTCACCGGCTGACCGTCCCGCAAAAGCCTGACCAGCTGACAAATCTTGACATCAAGAGCTGCTTTACCACCAGTAACCGCCTTTACAGCAGCCGTCATCCGTTTGATGTATCCGCTATGGTCGGCGCCCCAAACATCTATCATATTTGAAAAGCCGCGATCAAACTTCGAGCGGTGATAGGCGATATCAGCAGCAAAATACGTGTACGATCCATCCGATTTCAACAGCGGCCGGTCGACATCATCCCCGAAATCGGTCGCCCTGAACAGCGTTTGCTCGCGGTCTTCCCAGTCCTCGACGGGAGCACCCTTTGGCGGCAGAAGTCTTCCCTGATAAACAAGATCGCGACTGATCATGTCATCGATCGTGGCCCTGATAACGTCTTTCTCTCCGAGCGCAAGTGACCGCTCCGAGAAAAAAAGATCGTGTCGGATGCCAAGCACAGCAAGATCTTCTTTTATCAGATCAAGCATCATCTCGATGGCCTTGGAGCGGACGATATCAAGCCACTCGCTCTCCGGTAACCCGGTGAGGCGATCACCGTAACTTGCTGCCAACGCTGAACCAACGGGCTTCAAATAATCGCCCGGATATAGTCCATCGGGTATTTCGCCAATGTCTTGGCCTAATGCTTCGCAATACCGCAAGAATGCGGATCGCGCGAGAACATCAACCTGCGCCCCGGCGTCATTGATATAATATTCTCTAACGACTCGATAATTGGCCGAACCTAATAGACTGGCCAGCGCATCGCCAAATACCGCTCCGCGACCATGTCCAACATGCAAAGGGCCGGTTGGGTTCGCAGAAACATATTCAACATTGACAGCCTCACCCTGACCCACCTGGCTTTGGCCAAACTCAGGACCGGATGCCAAAATATACTTAAGAACGTCATGATAAAGTGTGTCATCCAACATTAAGTTGATGAATCCTGGCCCTGCGATAGCAGCATGTGATACCCCAACAATGTTCATGATCAAAGGTACCAGAAGGTCGGCAAGCTCGCGGGGTGAAATCCGAACTTCCTTCGACAAAACGAGAGCCACATTTGTTGCCATGTCGCCATGAGATGTGTCTTTGGGCGGCTCGACTACAATTTTTGAAATATCAGCGACGTTACGAAGTTGCCCGCGCTCGACCAAGCTTACGACAACAGCAACAATTTGACCTCGAACAAATTCAAAAACATTCATGACAAGCTACCGTTAAAACAGGATGACCGCGGCTACCGCAATTCAGGCGTAACGTCAAACAGGCGCTTGTGCTCGTTAAGCGCGAAACGATCTGTCATTCCCGCGATATAATCGGCAATAACCCTCCGCGCATGGTCTTGCGAACGTGCCGCAATGGTTCGTCGCCACTCATCAGGCAACAAGCTATGGTCATCAATAAAGCGGTAAAACAGATCGGTGACGACCTGCTCTGCCCGCCCGCGTATCCTGGCTACGTCCTTCTGCCGATACATGTTTGCGAAAAGAAAGGCCTTTATGTCGCGGTCTGCCCGACCAAGTTCTTCCGGAAAAGCAACGACAGCTTGTCGGGATAGTCGAATTTTTTCAACATCCTGCCCTGAAAAATGGATCAACCGGCCATGACTCTCCTTGATCACACCCTCGACAAAACGGGTTATCAGGCGCCGGCCGAGCTCATGGATCGCACGGGATGTCTCCAGATCGGGCCAATGATCGAATATTTCGTCGATGATCACGGCCAGAAAGGGAACAGATTTTAAATCTTCAAGGCAAAAAAAGCCGGCACGAAGTCCATCATCAATATCATGCGTATTGTAGGCGATATCATCGGAGAGTGCGGCAACCTGCGCCTCGGGGCCGGCAAAGTCCGTTAGTCTGAGGGACTGAAGCGCGTCATAGCCGAGAAATTCTCTGGGAATCAGGCGCCCAGCATAAGACCCAATGCCTCGCCCCTCAGAATCAAGCAATGGTCCATTATGCTTGACTAAGCCCTCTAATGTTTCCCAACAGAGGTTCAACCCGTCAAATTCGGGATATCGCTTCTCGAGATGGGTCACGATCCGCAGCGTTTGGGCATTATGATCAAAGCCGCCATGGTCAGACATACAGGCATTCAGCGCATCTTCTCCAGTATGTCCAAAAGGTGTGTGCCCTAAATCATGCGCGAGCGCCAAGGCCTCCGCCAAATCTTCATCAAGCCCTAAAGCGCGAGCCAGCGAGCGTGAAATTTGCGCAACTTCGATCGTATGTGTCAGGCGTGTCCGGTAATGATCCCCTTCATGATATACAAAAACTTGCGTTTTATGCTTCAATCGGCGGAAAGCGGCCGAATGGATGATTCGATCCCGATCCCTTTGAAAATCGCTGCGGGTTGGCGAGTCGGGCTCCAAATGAAGTCGACCCAGCGTTTTTTCAGGATCCGACGCATAGGACGCGCGCCAACGGTCAAATCTTTTGCTCAAGGAAAAACTCCAATTGAAGAAACAGGCACGAATGACTACCTATAGGAGAGCAACGATGGGATTTAACGTGATGAACACGAGTGGTGCAATCGAATTTCAGTTTTCAGTTACCGAAACGGCAGCTCGGAGGATCATCTCTCTGGCGGCCTCGTCCCAAGAGGGGAGGTTTCTTCGACTGAGTGTCAATGGTGGTGGTTGTTCCGGCTTCCAATATGAATTCAAGCTGGAACATCAGGAACACGCGGACGATTTGAAAATCCACAAGCTTGATGCCATTGTTTTGGTCGATCCCGTTTCAATCGAGTTTCTCAAGGGCTCGACACTCGATTTCGTTGACGATCTGATGGGCCAATCATTTAGAGTTGAAAATCCGAATGCGAAGTCGTCATGCGGCTGCGGAACTAGTTTCTCTCTTTGATCGAAAAATTTTAAATACAGGGATACCAATTTCCGGTTTCTCACGTAAGTTGGTGTCATAATTCCGGAATCGAATGTGAGGCCCATGGACGCGCTTTTTATCGGACAAACCTATATCGACGTTACCTTTTTGACGGATCACATTCCCACAGGGGATGAAAAAACCGTTGCCGAAGATTACGCTGTTTCTTTTGGTGGAAATGCGGTTACCGCAGCATTTTGTTGCGCAAAACTTGGGATCGTTCCTGACCTGATCACTTCACTCGCCGATGACTGGCTTGGCCGCATGTTTCTGGATATGGCGGCAAAATATGCTATTCCCGTTCACGGCCGAAAGGTGAAAGAAAGCTCGCTATCTTTTGTGCTTCCGAATGGCGGAAAGCGCGCCATTATCCGTTGCCGCGACGATCACTATCTCCACCCCTTCCCCACCCTGTACCTTAACGGGTGCAGAGGATTACACTTGGACGGCCATCAGGGAGATGCGGCGATCCACTACGCGAAGGTGTGCCGTGAAATCGGAGCAGTCACGTCGCTTGATGGAGGAGGACTTCGCGATAACACGATGGAATTATTGGAATATATCGATGTTGCTATTTGCGCTGAGCGACTTGCTGAACAATTGAATGTGACGGATGCAGGCTTGCTCGACATATTGAAATCGAAAGGCGTTAAAATAGGTGGCGTCACGCGTGGTGAGCGCGGCATGGTCTGGTATGACGAAACCGGCGAGATCAAGTACCAACCACCCCTCGTCGTACCCTCCGCGGCTATCATCGACACGAGTGGTGCAGGCGATATTTTTCACGGTGCTTATTTTTACTCACGGTTGGCTTACCCAGACGAACCATGGGAGAAACATTTTGATTTCGCCCGCGCCGCCGCAGCACACAAGATACAAAAACTGGGGAATGAGGCAGGCCTTCCGTCGTTAAGGGATATTCAAATCGTACAAAATGATTTTAAAGTGGTAGCCTGATTGATAATTTGGCTGGCATTCTTCCCGCCCCGCAATCACACTCGTTTGTAACGCAGAAAGTGTTAACTGTGCCGCAGCAATTTAGGACACTCCTCTGGGTTTTACTCGTTGTCTTTGCAGTGCTCGCTCCAAGGTCGTCACATGCAATTGGAACGATCCTTCTGGATCAGGCTACGCTCTCGCTAGGTACAAGCGAGTTGAGCCTAAACCGCATCGAACTCAACGGCGCCGAAACGTCACCGACCGAACTGAAGGCGCTTTTTTCTTCCGCCAGTCCAGACGAGTTTCAAGAACGTTTAAAGCGCTTTTCTGCTTCCAGTCTTAAAATTGGCGAGTTGAAACAGACCCAAACAATGATGGGTGAAGTTTCAACATCAATCACCCGAAATCTCGAAATCATCGGTATAAGTAATGGTGTTGCAACACTCATTCGCGCCGAGGGCGGTATATTTGGTGGCACGTCGGACGCCAATGGTTCTCATTCCGGCACGTTTGGGGCCTACACCCTTTCAGACGTCGATATCCCCTTGTTTATACGCGTAAGCTACGGGCGAAAATCCATGGCATCCGACGTCTTCGCTCAGGCCTATACATCTGCCACAGTCGAAAACATCGCTTTTTCGCCGGCCACCGGTCCGTCAGCCACGATTGCCTCCCTCAGTGCCAAAAATGTTCGCTTCAAAGAAATCGACGGCGGCGTTTTAACGCTCGTCGAGCGGATTTCAAATCGTAATTTTGATGAGCCCGAAATGTCCGATGCTGATAAGATCGCGCTTGTTCTCGACTATTTGACCTTGACGGACACAATCTCAATTGGCTCGCTCGATATCGTCGGCTTCGGGTTGAAAAGTCCAAATGAGAACGAAGTCACGATCAATGTCGGCAGGATTGCATTTGCCGGCGCCACCAACGAGGCTGGCGCGACGCTTCGAATGGAGGGCTTTGATGTTTCCGCACCGGATGGAAAAGTAAAAATCGGATCGATTAGCCAAATCGGATTTGATATTTCCCCGACACTGGATAAAATACGTGCTGAGCTATCTGAAACTGGAGCAAAACTCGAAGATATTGAGCTTCAGAATGTCATGCCGGTGCTCGGTCAATTTGAACTTAGGGACGCGGCGTTCGAAACAAGTCAACCTGCCCCCGTTAAAGCTGGCGTTCGATCAATCGCGATTGTTTTTGATAATCCGGACGGGGGAGTCCCCGTCGGATTAAAATGGACACTTGATGGACTCTTCGGGCCGTTCCCAACTGATCCGAACGACGAAATATCCCAAACAATGATCAGCCTTGGCTATCGTGATTTTGATCTCTCCAGTACGGCAGAATTGCTTTGGAATACCCCGAGAACAGAACTCTCCGGCAATCTTGCTGTGTCCGGGGCAAATATGGGTTCCTTAAGTGCTACAGCGCAGATCGGTGGCGTGTCCCAGGAGCAACTGATCACAAATCCGTCATCCGCCATGATGACTGCGATGGCAGCAACGCTCAAGGCGGCAACGATTGAGATCGAAAATCGTGGATTAGCAGAACGTTTGATCGATCAGGATGCCGTCAAAACAAAGCGGTCGCCGGAGCAGGTCAAAAAAGCCTACGCATCCGTCGCCGCCGCTAGCTTGCAACTTTACCTCGGCGCGAATGAAACAGCTATGCGATTGACCCGTTCTATCGTTCGCTTCATTGAAAATCCAACAAAGTTTTCAATCACCGCCCAATCAAAAAACAAAGCCGGCGTCGGTATTGCAGATACCACTCTCGCCGAGGAACCGGGCGCGATTATCGATCTTTTCGACATCACGACATCGTCCGATTAGGGCACCACTACTTTTCATTCTTGACTTCGTTGGATTGAGCTTCAACGACGGCCAAAGCTGTCATATTGACCACACCCCTCGCTGTCACCGACGATGTTAATACGTGAGCCGGTCGTGCCGTACCAATAAGGATCGGCCCCACAGGCAAGGCATCCGCCATAACCTTGATCATTTGAAACGCGATATTGGCTGCATCCAGATTAGGCAAAATCAAAACATTTGCATCGGATTGTAAGCTACTCGTCGGCAGTCGCTTCGCTCGAACGGCACTGATCAAAGCTGTGTCACCCTGCATCTCGCCATCCACTTCAAGGTCCGGGGCGCGTTCACGGATAAGAGCCAATGCCCTTCGCATTTTCAGAGCCGACGGCGCGTCAGAGTCTCCGAAATCGGAGTGCGAGAGCAATGCAATTTTCGGAACAATACCGAACCTACGAACATGATCAGCGCATAAAATAGCCACCTCTGCCAAATCTTCGCTTGTGGGGTCAGTCTTGACGTGAGTATCAGCAAGAAAATAATTTCCCATCGGCGTGATCATGAGACTCATCGCCGACAACTCATCAACGTCTGATCGCAGTCCGATAATATCGCGTATATACCGCAACCGGGACTGAAACCGTCCCTCGAGGCCCGTAATCATGGCGTCGGCATCGCCACGCATAACGGCGATCGCTGCGATAACCGTCGAATTCGTCCTGACAAGTGTCCGGGCAGCTTCTGGTGTAACGCCCTTTCGGCCCGTCAATTCAATCAATGTCGCCACATAGTCGCGATAGCGTGGATCATCTTCCGGATTGATGATCTCGATATCTTTACCCGGCCTGATCGATAATCCGTGCCGAACACAACGACTTTCGATCACACTTGGTCGACCGATCAGGATCGGGATAGCGAACCCTTCTTCGATAGCGATTTGTGCTGCTCTGAGAACCCGTTCATCCTCCCCGTCCGCATAAATAACGCGTTTTGGGGCAGCTTTCGCCTGACTGAAGATCGGTTTCATAATAAAACCCGATCGGAAGACAAACCCGGTCAAACGCTCCTCATAAGCGACAAAATCGGTAATCGGGCTACGTGCGACACCACTCTCAATCGCGGCCTTCGCGACGGCTGGTGCGATCCTCAGGATCAGACGCGGATCGAAGGGACTGGGGATGAGTGAGTCCGCCCCAAAGGTGGAGACTTCTCCACCATAGGCTTTTGCTGCAACATCCGACGGAGCCTCGCGGGCGAGCTTTGCAATGGCTCCCACGGCTGCAAGCTTCATCGCTTCATTGATCGTCCGCGCCCCAACATCTAGCGCACCACGGAAAATATATGGAAAACAAAGAACATTGTTCACTTGATTGGGATAATCCGAACGCCCCGTACAAATCATCGCGTCCGGTCGAACAGCACGCGCCTCTTCCGGCATAATTTCCGGGTTAGGGTTCGCCAATGCTAGAATAAGCGGCTTTGGCGCCATCCGTGCGACCATCTCCGGCTTTAACACACCGCCAGCCGAGACACCGAGGAAAACGTCAGCTCCATCTATAATCTCACCCAATGTCCGCTTATCAGTCTCCTGTGCAAAAATACTCTTCCAACGATCCATCAGTTTTTCCCGACCGAGATAAACCACCCCTTCAAGATCGCTGATCCAAATATTCTTGCGTTTTACACCAAGGGAAACTAATAAATTAAGGCAAGCTAAAGCAGCCGCACCGGCTCCCGAGGCTACGATCTTGATTGTTCCCAAATTTTTACCGGCAAAATCAACAGCATTCAAAACTGCGGCACTGACGATAATAGCGGTCCCATGCTGGTCGTCATGAAAGACCGGAATATCCATGCGCTCGCGAAGTTTTGCCTCAACCTCGAAACATTCAGGCGCTTTGATATCTTCAAGATTGATGCCGCCAAACGTAGGTTCAAGCGCGGCTACAACATCGACTAATCTGTCGACATCGAGCTCTGCAACTTCAATATCAAAAACATCAATGCCAGCGAACTTCTTGAAAAGAACAGCCTTTCCTTCCATCACAGGTTTAGCCGCCAATGGGCCGATATTGCCCAGCCCAAGAACGGCGGTACCATTCGTGAGAACGGCGACAAGGTTTTGCCGTCCGGTCAGAAACGCCGCCTGCCCGGGATCGGCGGCAATGGCTTCGCAGGGCGCTGCAACGCCGGGGGAATAGGCTAGAGCCAGATCCCGCTGGCTCCCCAACGGCTTAGTCGCCTGTATTTCAAGTTTTCCGGGCTTGGGGAGCCGGTGGTAAGCTAAAGCAGCAACCCGAAGATCGTCTGAAATTGATGATGCCACTTTAACCTCCGAAATCCGATTGAGTACCCCGCGGAAACCCAGGAACCATTATTTTTCTTGGATGTTGAGCCGAAGGTTCAATTCCCGCAACTGCTTCGTGCCGACATCCGAGGGCGCTCCCATCAGAAGATCAAGCGCCTGCTGGTTCATCGGGAACAAAGCCACTTCCCGAAGATTTTGTGCCCCACATAACAGCATCACCATCCGGTCAACACCGGCTGCCATGCCACCATGGGGCGGCGCACCATATTGAAATGCGCGATACATTCCGCCGAACCGCTCGATAACCGTCTCTTCTCCATAGCCGGCAATCTCGAAAGCTTTGACCATCGCATCCGGCATGTGATTTCGGATGCCACCGGACGCGATCTCGAACCCGTTACAGGCGATGTCGTACTGAAACGCTTTGATGGTGACAGGGTCTTGCGTGTTCAACGCTTCGAGCCCGCCCTGCGGCATCGAAAAAGGGTTGTGGGAGAAGTCAACTTTCTTCTCCTCCTCATTCCACTCGAACATCGGGAAATCAACAATCCAGGCGAGTTCAAAACTGTTCTCGTCAACGAGGTTGAGATCAGCACCCACCTTGATACGCGCAGCTCCTGCGAACTTCGCAAATTTTTCAGGGTCACCCGCCGCAAAAAAGGCGGCATCACCCTCTTGCAACCCGAGTTGAAGACGGATCAATTCAGTCCGCTCGGGTCCGATATTGTTGGCAATCGGACCAGCACCTGCCCCCTCACGCCAGAAAATGTAACCAAGCCCCGGTTGCCCTTCGCCTTGAGCCCAAGAATTCATGCGATCACAAAAGGTCCGCTGTCCCCCGCCAGGCGCGGGAATAGCCCAGATCGCGTTCTTCTTATCCTCAAGAATACGCGAAAAAACCTTGAAATTTGAACCACGGAAATGTTCCGAAACATCTGCCATCTCGAGCGGTTCGCCCGAGTGCGGGTTCCGGATACGCAGATCAGGCTTGTCAGAACCATATTTCTGTATCGAAACCTTATAGGAAATCCGCGGCCATGGTGCCGGTGTCATTTTCTTCCCATTGCCGAATTGCTCAAAAATGCCGCCAATAACCGGCTCTACAGCAGAAAAAACATCCTCCTGCGTCACAAAGCTCATTTCGAGATCAAGCTGATAAAATTCACCCGGCAACCTGTCGGCACGGGGATCTTCATCGCGGAAACAAGGCGCAATCTGGAAATACCGGTCAAACCCCGCCATCATTAGGAGTTGCTTGTACTGTTGCGGCGCTTGCGGCAACGCATAAAACTTTCCCGGATGCAGTCGGGAAGGCACCAGAAAATCACGCGCTCCCTCAGGTGATGAAGCCGTCAGGATTGGAGTCTGAAATTCGTTGAACCCCTGCGCTTTCATGCGGCTGCGCATACTGTCGATCACGGCAACCCGCGTCATTATATTCGCATGCAGCTTTTCGCGACGCAGATCGAGGAAGCGGTATTTTAAACGAGTTTCTTCCGGAAACGGCTGGTCACCGAATACTTGCACCGGCAATTCAGCCGATGCCCCCAACACTTCACAGTCGGTTACATAGATCTCGACAAGCCCTGTCGGCAAATCATGATTTTCAGTTCCGGCAGGACGAAGGCGGACTTTGCCGTCAAGCCGGACAACCCATTCTGAACGAAAACGCTCGGCATCTTTGAAAGCAGGTGAATCCGGGTCAACGACGCATTGTGTCAGTCCGTAATGATCGCGCAAATCGATAAACAAAATGCCGCCATGATCGCGGATCCGGTGACACCACCCCGAGAGACGCGCATCGATTCCAACGTCAGTCTCGCGAACTTCCCCGCATGTGTGCGTTCTGTACCGGTGCGTCATTTGATCCTCAAATTTCTAATTCAGTTGCGCCGGAAAAGCGCACGCGACAGCAAGCTTTGTCAAGTGATAAGCCACAACTGTGGCCGTCATGTCGTGCCAGCAAAACAGCCCTCTAAAGGTATCTGTACCCGTCTACTCAATGTAACCATGCGAATCGGCAGATCACTCGGTTACTATAAAACACCATTTAGTGAGAAACGACGCCTATGCCCATGATTACAGACACGCTCGCACTCGAAATGGCCTGCAAGCGACTGGCCCGGTTTGATTATGTCACTATCGATACCGAATTTATGCGAGAGACAACCTTTTACCCTAAATTATGTCTGATCCAACTCGCTGGCCCCGATGATAGCGTGATCATCGATCCCCTCGCACCTGATCTCGATCTTTCCTCATTCCTCGCTCTGATGCGCAATCCGGACGTCATAAAAGTCTTTCACTCCGGTCGGCAGGACATCGAGATTCTCTGGCATCTCGATAAATGTATCCCGTCGCCCGTCTTCGATACCCAAATCGCAGCAATGGTCTGTGGCTATGGCGACAGCGTTTCCTACGAACAACTCGCACACGATCTCGCCAATGCGAAGATCGATAAATCCTCCAGGTTTACGGATTGGTCCCAGCGACCGCTCACCGAAGCCCAGCTCTCCTATGCCCAATCCGATGTGACATTTCTTCGCGACGTTTATAAAGCACTCTTGGCCGATCTTGAAAAAACCGGACGTCGACATTGGCTTGATGAAGAAATGCAAATTCTGACATCAACATCGACATACGAACTTGATCCGGAAAATGCCTGGCAACGCCTCAAAGGGCGGGTTCGCAAGCCAAAAGAACTGGCAATTCTGATTGAAGTCGCCGCATTACGGGAACGCGAGGCCAGAAGCCGCGATGTACCCCGCGGTCGCGTTCTCAAAGACGATGCAATGATCGATATTGCCGTCTCTGCGCCGCGATCCGTCGAAGCGCTTGGTCGGCTTCGGTCTATTCCCTCCGGCTTTGAACGTTCACGTATCGGGACAGAGTTGATCGAATGCGTCGAACGTGGCCTTTCGCGCGACCCGAAAGCACTTCCGTTGCAGGTAAAGGCTGAGAGAAGGCCCTATAGTGGTGCGACTGTCGAACTGCTAAAAGTGCTATTGCGCATTATAAGTGACAGCGAGCGCGTGGCCTCAAAAATCCTTTCGACCGTCGACGATTTGGAAGCCATCGCCTCGGATGATAATGCCGATGTGCACGCGCTTCACGGTTGGCGGCGCGAGGTTTTCGGACAAAAGGCGCTCGATCTGAAACACGGGAAACTGGCCTTTGCAATCAACAACGGCAAGGTCATCATATTCCCCCGCTAGGACTTAGAAATGCTGATCAGCGGCGAACGACCGATCAGGCGCCCCAACTCCTTCAGCCGGTTGAAGACGCGGTCGCCGGCAAGCGCCGCAAGTTCCAATGGCAGCCGGAGTTCCACTTTGCCTTGTCCGCAGATCAAACTCGTCTTCGGCAAAACGTCCGGCATCGCAGCGGAGATCAGATAAGCGACCCGGAGCGCTGCTCCAAAAATGCGTGCCCGGTCAATGAGACGGCTTGATGCCAGTTCCTTCAATCGTGGACTGATCGCGTCATATGACAGACCCATATGCCGATAGGCTGCCGTAAGCGCAAGATAGGCGCGGCCCGCATGGTCAATTCCGCTGAAGCCCGCATTTGCAATAATGTTGACCGATTGTTCGCCGCGATAATCAGGATGTGCGCGCCATCCGATATCCGACAGCAGACAAGCTGCCTGCCGCAACCTGCGATCCTCGGAAGTATCTTCAATGCTGGTGGACGCAAAAAACTGGTCCATCCATGGCACCAACTGCTCCGCATGCCGTGGCGCACGCGATCTCAGCTTGTTTAAATCCGATGCTGCCGCAACAAGAGGGTCCTGCTTTTTGACATCCTTTTCAAGCCGATCAAACAGAATACCCTCACGCACCCCAAGTGCCGAAATCACAATTCGTGCCGGTTTGGCACTCCGAATCAACTCCTCAAGTACGAGTGCCCCATAAACAAGAAGCGGGCGCCGCGCGAAAGAAACGCTCTCGATCGAATCAAGCGTCTCGGCCTCGACCCGCTCGACGAGCGATGCAAAATCGGACGCATCCTGCGCGGGAATAACGTAATTATGCATCACATTCAGTGGGTATCCGCGTTGCCCCATATGAAGTTTTGCCAAAGAACGCCAAGTTCCGCCCACCGCATAAAAGGATTGGCCGCGGGCGGCCTTGAGTTGTGGCAAATCGCTCAACAACTCCTTGATGTGCTTTTGCGCCTTCTTGATGTTGCCTCCGGAGAGATCGAGAAGCGACAGCACTCCGAGAGGCAAAGTAATCCCCTTCCCGAATTCGGTACCCTTGACATCGATCAATTCGAGAGATCCTCCACCAAGATCACCGACCAACCCCTGCGGCTTCCAGAAGCCTGAAATCACCCCCATTGCCGATAGTTCGGCCTCTCGTTTGCCAGACAGAAGCAAGATGTCTGTTTTGGTGATTTCACGACATTTGCTCAC
This sequence comes from Alsobacter soli, assembly GCA_945883115.1. GTDB lineage: Bacteria > Pseudomonadota > Alphaproteobacteria > Rhizobiales > Beijerinckiaceae > CAIUPE01. Next base: position 25,583 of record CAMCXA010000009.1, on the reverse strand, counting down.
GAATTCCGCGCCATTCTTGGCGTCTCGTGCTGCTGCCGTCGCAAACACAAAAAGATCGGAAACACTCATAATATCGCAAAGCACGCGAAACCGTTTCAGCGCTTTATAGGCACGCTCCATGCCATCGACGGGCATTAATCCTGTTGTCAATATTGCCCGACCAAGCCCGCACAAGACCTTTTCGTTGAAAATTGGCGTCGGCGTACGGCTAAGCCCCTCGTAAATGACAAGTCGAACCGAATTCGATCCAATATCGATGATTGCGATCGGAAGCCCGACATCCAATCGACCTTTGGCATTAAAAGGCATGCTGACGTCTCAATCCTGCTGATGTTCAGCTTCGTCCTTTATACGCTCTGCAATTTTTCCGGAAGCCCCGGCACGTAATTGCTGGGGACCAGAATCCCTTAAAGCTTTTCCCCGACCGGAGAGGCTTGGATTGGTCATGAAATAGCGCTGGGCGTTGAACGGCGTTTCGTTGGGCTTTTTGGACATCCGTTTGCTTGTTCCGTCGGCGTTCACCTGCCAGCTCTGTTCGTTGTCGAGAAAATTGGCAACGAATATCTGGTTCAATACCTGTTGATGAACCGTCGGATTCAGAATTGGAACGAGAGATTCAACCCGTCGATCCAAATTTCGCTGCATGAGATCAGCAGAAGAGATAAACACTTTAGCTTTCGGGTGAGGAAGTTTGAAACCATTGGCAAAAGCGTAAATCCGTGTGTGCTCGAGAAACCGTCCCACGATCGATTTCACGCGAATATTATCGGACAGTCCGGGAACACCGGGCCTTAAACAACAAATACCCCGAACAACGAAGTCGATCTGCACCCCCGCAGCACTAGCTGCATAGAGCGCGTCAATGACTTCGGGGTCTACGAGCGAATTGCATTTTCCCCAAATGGCTGCGGGACGCCCTGCTTTCGCATTGTCGATCTCGGTCGAAATATGAGTAAGAATCGCTTGCTTGAGCGTCAACGGAGATATTGAAAGCCGCTCCAACTGCCCGGGTTCAGCATAGCCCGTAATGAAATTGAAAATCTTTGCAACGTCCCGCCCATAGGCCGGATCCGCAGTAAAAAACGAGAGATCTGTATAAATCCGGGCTGTAATCGGGTGGTAATTGCCCGTCCCGAGATGGCAATAGCTGACAAGATTTCCCTCCTCGCGCCGGACAACCATCGATAACTTTGCATGTGTCTTGAGTTCCAGAAATCCGAACACCACCTGCGCACCTGCGCGTTCAAGATCGCGCGCCCACCGAATATTCGCCTCCTCGTCAAACCGCGCCTTCAATTCGACGAGTGCGGTTACGGACTTGCCGGCTTCCGCAGCCTCGGCCAGCGCCTTGATGATGGGGCTGTTGGCAGATGTCCGATAAAGTGTTTGCTTGATTGCAATCACATTGGGGTCGCGCGCAGCCTGTTGCAAAAACTGGACGACAACATCAAACGATTCATAAGGATGGTGGATAATAAGATCCTTTTCTCGAATTGCAGCAAAACAATCACCGCCATGTTCGCGGATGCGCTCCGGAAACCGCGCATTGAAAGGGATGAACTTCAAGGATGGACGATCAAGATTGACGAGTTGGGAAAGATCCGAAAGAGCCAAAAGTCCGGCAACAGAAAATACCGTTTCTCCCGGGACATGAAACTCGTTGATGATGAAATTGCTGATACTCTCGGGCATCGATGCCTCAATCTCGAGCCGGATGATCGAGCCACGACGGCGCTGCTTAAGCGCCGTTTCGAAGAGCCGGACGAGATCCTCGGCCTCCTCCTCGATTTCGAGGTCAGAATCCCGAATAATCCTGAAGACACCAAGCCCTTTCACAGAACAACCGGGAAACAGCCTCTCGATAAAAAGACTGACGACTTGCTCGAGAAGAACAAAACGCGCCACCGAAGTGCCCGGAACATCAGGGAGTCGGACAAAACGATCCACCGAATTTGGCAACCGGATCAGGGCGTTCAAAGTCCGCCCGTCCGATATCCGCATCAGCAGGAGGGCGAGCGAAAACCCGAGATTGGGGATAAATGGAAATGGATGCGCAGGATCAACCGCAAGCGGCGTCAGGACTGGAAATACATGGTCCAGAAAGTACCCTTCCAGCCACGTTTTGTCGTTCTCTCCGAGATCGCTGCCTTCTATGATCGAAACGCCTGCCTTCGACAAAAGAAGCTTTAACTCCCGCCACCGCTTTTGCTGGTCTCCTGCAAGCACGGACACAGCATTTCCGATCAGTTTCAATTGCTGTTCGGGCGACAATCCATCTTCCGATTTTTCCATCACGCCCGAGTTCAGCTGCCCCCGCAAACCTGCGACGCGGACCATGAAGAACTCATCCAGATTAGCAGCCGAGATCGACAGAAACCGGAGTTGCTCAAGCAAAGGATGAGAAGAGTTCGACGCTTCTTCAAGAACACGCCGGTTGAATTGAAGCCAAGACAATTCCCGATTGATAAAACGCTTCGGCGAAGCGGCGAGAGACACCGGTGTCCGCTTGCGTAAGCCACTTGATGCCTGCCTCCGCACGAGCTTTTCGCGGTTGATTGTCATTTCTCGCTTCCTAACATGAACGACCCATAGTTCGCTTTCATGACCTTAATCTGACACAGATATCTTCATTCCGCATAGAGTACCAAAAAACTCATTCACTCTGTGTATTCTCGAATTTTTGTAGACACTCCGAAACAAGCCCCTTGGTGATGCGCCGCCCGCGAATCAGGCCTTCCTGATCGATCAATTCGACAAATCTCTGCACGGACTCGACCGATCGTTCGATCCTTTGACGGATATATTCCACAATCGACGTGTCGACGATCATCTGACGATCTAACAACAGCTTCACGAGCAAGGCACCGAGCAGCGCATCATCAGGTTGCTCAATCTCGACCGAAATCGCCCGTCTCAACCGCGACAAAAGATCAGGCGTTTTTAAATCCCAGCCTGCCAGGGCCCCACGTCCTGTCAAAAGCACCCATCCACCACGTTCCTCCATCGCATTGATCAGATGGAAGAGTGCATCCTCGTCTCTCGGAAGCGCCTCGCACTTCTCGATAACGACTGCCGAATTGGCGACAAGATGGGGCACACGAACGCTGGTGAGATCCTGGACATCCAGCGCCCACGCATTGGCCCGCTTCGCCCAGATCGTCGATAAATGGGTCTTCCCCGAACCCGGTGGACCGGACAAAACAAGAAGCCGGCTCGGCCATTCGGGCCAAGCCTCCAGCAGACTATACGCGCTCTCATTGCTCGAACTCACGAGAAAGTCCTCGGTATCCATTCGGGGAAACACCGGCAAGTCGAGCGTCAGTTGGCGTGGAGTCTCGTTCATGAAGTCAGTCGGCCATATGCTTTGTAAACTGAGCCAGATAGGTCGCCATCGAGGCACTTGTCAAAGCCGCAACGGCGATAATCCCGTATTCCACGACCCAATCGATCCGCAACGAAAAGGCTTGCATTCCCAAAACGAGGCCTGCAAATGAAATCTGGATCAACGTGTTCAGTTTGGAGACCATATGCGGATTGATTGGCATCGGTGAACCCATGAGCCACGCCAATAAAATACCGCCAACAATCATAATATCGCGCGATACCACCATGATCGCGACCCAGCTCGGCACAAGCCCGACAATACTCAGCATGACAAATATCGAGACCAGCAATGCCTTGTCAGCAATGGGGTCGAGATAGGCGCCTAGTTCCGTTTGCATTGAATAACGGCGCGCGATTGTGCCGTCGATTGCATCCGATATGCCCGCAACCGAAAAGCAGACAAATGCCAGCATCCAGTTACCCTGTCCGATTGTAACAATGATAACCGGCACGAGAAGGAGCCGCATCAACGTGATGATATTTGGAATCATGTCGCCTCAAAAAAATAAATGAACACAAAATCGCATGGATTCGATGTGGGTAATCACAGCACTACTTGCAAGGAGACAATAAGCACCTTACTCGGTTTTGATACAAAGAGGATATGATCATGGTGAAAAAGCGGCAGAACGGGCTCACCTACGCCGATTCCGGTGTCGACATTGATGCTGGCAACGAATTGGTCGACCAAATCAAGCCGTTGGTCAGATCAACGCGGCGGCCGGGTGCCGACGCGGAAATCGGTGGCTTCGGCGGCCTGTTCGATCTGAAGGCCGCGGGTTTCAAGGACCCAATCCTCGTTGCGGCCAATGACGGAGTGGGCACAAAAGTCAAAATCGCCATCGAAACCGGCATTCACCACACAATCGGTATCGATCTCGTCGCCATGTGCGTCAATGATCTTGTGGTGCAAGGAGCCGAGCCCCTTTTCTTCCTCGATTATTTTGCAACCGGCAAACTCGAACCCCATATCGGGGCTGAAATCATCAAAGGAATCGCAAAGGGCTGCATCGAATCAGGCTGCGCCTTGATCGGCGGCGAAACGGCTGAAATGCCCGGGCTTTATGGTCGTGGCGATTATGATCTCGCTGGCTTTGCCGTTGGCGCCGCAGAGCGAGGCACATTGCTGCCAAAATCTGATATCGGCCCCTCCGACGTCATCATCGGGCTCCCATCCTCAGGCGTCCATTCGAATGGGTTTTCTCTCGTCCGCCGCATTGTAGAACTCTCCGGCCTGAATTGGTCCGATCCTGCACCTTTTTCTCCTGAAGAAACGCTCGGTGACGCGCTACTCAAACCGACCCGCCTTTACGTGAAACCGATCCTCGCGGCACTCAAAGCCACGCAGGCCATCAAGGCCTTCGCCCATATCACCGGCGGCGGCTTTCCCGATAACATTCCCCGCGTCCTTCCCGAAGGATCGAACGCCGAGATCGACCTCGCAACAATTCCCGTTCTGCCAGTCTTTAAATGGCTCGCTGCCACCGGAGGCGTCGCCCCCCATGAAATGCTTCGCACCTTCAATTGCGGCATTGGAATGGTCGCAATCGTTGCAAATAAACACGCCGACGAGGTGATCGAGATTTTTGCGAAGGTGGGGCAACCGGCCTTCAAAATCGGTAAAATCACCGAAGGCGACGGCAAACCAGAGCGCGTCTCGTACAAAGGCACCCTGAAACTCTGATATGAACAAGGTCAAAACAGCCATTCTGATCTCAGGTCGCGGGTCAAACATGACCGCGTTGATCAATGCCGCTAATGACCCCTCATTTCCCGCAGAGATCACAATCGTCATCTCCAACGACCCCTCGGCTAGGGGGCTCGAAATGGCGAAGAGCCTCGGCACAAAAGCCGATATCATCGACCACACAAAATATGCGTCGCGTGGCTCATTCGAGGACGCGGTCCATAAATGTCTGACCTCGGAAAGCGTCGAGCTTGTTTGTCTGGCCGGATTCATGCGCATTTTGGGGCCAGACTTTATATCCAAATGGCAGCGCCGCTTGCTCAATATTCACCCCTCCCTTCTCCCCGCCTTTCGCGGCCTCCATACCCATGAAAAAGCGCTCGAAGCGGGCGTAAAAATCCACGGCTGTACCGTCCATCACGTTGTGCCAGATCTCGACGCCGGTCCCATCATTTCCCAAGCAGCTGTCCCTGTTTTGGAAAATGATACTGACGCCACGCTTGCCGCCCGTGTGCTTGAGGCCGAACTTCATCTCTATCCGGAAGCACTACGACGCACCGCTCTGGCACTGCGGGGCACAGACCTGCCGAATGCCGGACGCGCCGACGAGATCGTCAGCCTCTTCTCTCCACCGCTTGGCAAAAACTAGCGCTCACTATCGGAAATACGCGCCACGTCTTGTCGAGAACACGATTGGACGCTATAGACCGGCTGTACCACAGACAAAACAAGGATTCTGATCATGGCGCTTCAGCGCACTTTTTCTATTCTCAAGCCAGATGCAACCGCCCGTAACCTGACAGGTGCCGTAAACGCCGTCATTGAAAAGGCCGGCCTGCGGATCGTTGCACAAAAGCGGATCCACATGACCACGCATCAGGCTCAGACATTTTATGCCGTCCATAAAGAGCGCCCCTTTTTCGGTGAACTCGTTGAATTCATGACCTCTGGCCCCGTCGTCGTTCAGGTTCTCGAAGGCGAGAACGCGATTACGCATTATCGCGATGTCATGGGCGCAACTAACCCCGCAAATGCAGCCGAAGGCACAATCCGCAAGCTTTTTGCCAAGTCAGTCGGCGAAAATACCGCGCACGGTTCTGATTCTGCCGAAAACGCAGCAATTGAAATCGCCCAGTTCTTTTCGGGTAACGAAATCGTCGGCTAATTCACTCGGTCGTATTTCACGACGACGCATACCAATGGCGGCTTCCGGGCCGCCATTTTGCTATCAAACTTCCTTCTCGACGAAACGCACCTCTTCGGGCATCTTGCGATATAACCAGATGAAGGTCGATCCATGAACCGCCCCCTGCCCGTCACGCGTAAAAACTCCGTCTGCCCGCATGATTGCCCATCAACCTGCGCGCTTGAAATCGAGATCATCGACGGAAAGCGGATCGGCCGCGTCTATGGCTCCTCCGAACAAACCTACACGGATGGCGTCATCTGCGCGAAAGTCGCGCGCTATGCCGAGCGCAACCACCACCCCGATCGCCTTCTCTACCCGTTGATTCGCACTGGCAAAAAGGGCTCGGGCGAGTTTCGGCGCGCCAGCTGGGACGAGGCGATGGACCTCGTCGCCAAACGCTTTCTTGAAATTGAAACAACGCACGGTGCTCAATCCATTTGGCCCTATTACTACGCCGGCACAATGGGCCTCGTCATGCGGGACGGGATCAACCGTCTCCGCCACGCCAAGAAATATTCCGGCTTTTTCTCCACCATTTGCATTAACCTCGCCTGGCCCGGCTACATGGCCGGAACAGGCCGCCTGATGGGCCCCGATCCGCGCGAAATTGCGAAATCCGATTGCGTTGTTATTTGGGGCACAAACGCCGTCTCGACCCAAGTCAATGTCATGACCCACGCAATCCGCGCCCGCAAAGAGCGCGGGGCAAAAATTGTCGCCATCGATGTCTATCAAACCGCCACAATGCAGCAGGCTGATCTGGCCTTGTGCCTCAAACCCGGAACCGACGGAGCACTTGCCTGCGCCGTCATGCATATCCTGTTTCGCGATAATCTCGCGGATCGCGACTATCTTGCGGAATTCGCCGATTATCCGGCTGAGTTCGAAGCGCATATTTCAACAAAAACGCCTGAATGGGCATCAAACATAACGGGCCTGCCCGTCTCCGACATCGAAGCCTTTGCGCACCTCGTCGGAACCAAGAAACGCACCTTTTTCCGCCTCGGTTACGGCTTTTCACGCCAAAGAAACGGCGCGGTCAATGTCCATGCCGCCTCGTGCATCGCCACCGTAACAGGCGCTTGGCAATATGAGGGCGGCGGTGCTTTCCATTCCAACAGCGGCATTTTTCACTGGCGGAAATCCATGATCGAAGGCCTCGATATGGCCGACCACACCATCCGCAAACTCGATCAGTCCCAGATTGGCCGCATCCTCACCGGAGATCCGACCGCATTGAAAAATGGTGTTCCGGTACATGCCCTTTTCATTCAAAATACCAACCCGATGTCCGTTGCCCCCGAGCAAGAGCTGGTGCGGCAAGGATTTGCACGCGATGACCTCTTCACCGTCGTGCACGAGCAATTCATGACCGACACCGCGCAAAAGGCCGATGTCGTACTGCCTGCAACCATGTTCACCGAGCATGACGATATTTATCAAGGCGGCGGGCACCAATATATCGCGTTAGGCCCAAAACTGATCGACCCTCCCGGCGAATGCCGCTCCAATCACGACGTCATCTGCGACCTCGCCCATAGACTCGGCGCAACCCATCCCGGCTTTGAGATGTCGCCGCGGGAAATCATCGACTGGACCTTGCAGAATTCGAAATGGGGCACGCTGCAAGAGCTTGAAGAAAAGAACTTCATCGATTGCCAACCGCCATTCGAAGACGCTCATTATCTCAACGGTTTTGGCTGGAAGGATAAAAAATTCCGCTTCAAGCCTGATTGGTCAAAAGTCCCATTCCCCAATGACGGCCCTATGGGTCCGATCCAAGATATGCCGGTCTTCCCGGACCACTGGAATGTCATCGAGACCGCGACACCCGAATATCCGTTCCGCTTGGCGACAAGCCCGGCGCGAAACTTCCTGAACACGTCTTTCACCGAAACGGCCACCTCGCAAACAAAAGAATCACGCCCCACAGTCCTCATTCATCCAACTGACGCTGCGGGGCTGGATATTCTGGACGGTGACAAAGTGCTTCTTTCGAACCAACGCGGCGAAGTGCGGCTCTTCGCAAAAATCTCGGACGGTCTGCGCCCCGGCGTCCTCATTGCCGAGTCAATCTGGCCGAACACGGCCTATCCGGACGGAAAAGGCATCAACACATTGACAGGTGCCGATGCAGCCGCTCCCTTTGGCGGTGCAGCGTTCCATGATATCCGCGTCGCATTAAGTCGGGCGTGAATGAGACCACCCCTCCTCAACCCGCTTTTCGCCGAAATCAACACCCTCCCGGGCATCGGGCCGAAACTCGCGCCCTTGCTCAACCGCCTGCTGACCGGTTCCAAAGCACCCGCACGTCTGATTGATCTCCTGTTCCACCTTCCCTATGCGACAATCGACCGTCAGCTTTGCGCCTCGATCAGCGAAACAATCCCGGGCGAACAGACCACGGTCAAAGCCCGCATCGTTTTGCACAAGCCACCACCACCGGGGCGTTCAAAGGCCGCTTATCGCATCATCGTCGAGGACAATACCGGCGACCTGATCCTGACCTTCTTCAACGCACCTGCCGCCCGTCTCGAAAAACTTCTACCCGTCGGCGAGGAGCGCTACATTTCCGGTGTCGTCGATATTTGGGATGGCCATCGCCAGATCACACACCCCGATCGCATTCTTGCCGCCTATGCTTACGACCAGCAACCCGCCTATGAGCCCGTCTACGGGCTCACTGCGGGACTTTTCCCGCGTGTTCTGGTCAACTCCGTAGGCAAAGCGCTCGAACGGCTTCCTGCGCTTCCTGAGTGGCAAGAGCCAACCTATCTGAACAAGCATCACTGGCCACCCTTCAGTGATGCGCTGAAATCATTGCATCTGCCGATTTCGCCAGAATCCGTCTCCCCTCTCGCACCGGCCCGCCTGCGCCTCGCTTACGATGAAGTCCTCGCCGGCCAATTGGCACTCCTGTTGATCCGCGAGCAGGTGAAACGCCATCGCGGCCAAGCGCGCCATGGAACAGGCGAACTCGTCAAAAAATGCCTGTCTCTGCTCCCTTACACACTCACCAAAGCCCAGTCACAAGCAATCGCTGACATCAAACATGATCTCGAATCGCCCGAAAAAATGCTGCGTCTCCTTCAGGGTGATGTTGGCTCCGGCAAAACAATTGTCGGCTTTCTAGCCATGCTGTCGCTCGTCGAAGGCGGCGAGCAAGCAGCGCTCATGGTTCCCACCGAAATTCTCGCACGCCAGCATTATGCTCGCTTGAAGCCGCTCTGCGACCAATTGGGCGTTTCAATCGCGCTTCTGACGGGACGTGACAAGGGAGCGTCACGAGAGGCGATACTTACCGGCTTGGCAGACGGCTCGACACATTTGGTCGTTGGTACCCATGCCCTGTTTCAAGAAGGTGTCTCGTTCCACAAACTCGGACTCGCCGTCGTTGATGAACAACACCGCTTCGGCGTCAATCAACGCCTTGCACTCGCGAATAAAGGGGAGGCAACCGATATGCTTGTCATGACAGCAACGCCGATCCCACGAACGCTCGTTCTGACCTATTTCAACGATATGGATGTCTCAAATCTCAGGGAAAAGCCGCCCGGGCGCAAACCCATCGACACAAGGATCATGTCGCTCGACAAGCTCGACACCGTCACCCAAAGCCTCGTGCGCGCCACGTCGGAAGGAAATCGCGTCTATTGGGTATGCCCGCTCGTGACCGAATCCGAGGATCTCGACATCGCCGCGGCAGAGGAGCGCTTCGCCAGTCTGAAATCATACTATGGCGATCAGGTCGGCCTCGTCCACGGCAAACTCCCACCGCGGGAGAAAGACGCGGCAATGGCGGCATTCGCTGAAGGCATAACCAAAATTCTGGTTTCAACCACCGTCATCGAGGTCGGCGTGGATGTTCCCGAGGCTACCATCATCATCATTGAGCAGGCTGAACGGTTTGGCCTCGCGCAACTCCATCAACTTCGTGGACGCGTGGGACGCGGCGGCACGCAATCCCATTGTCTCCTGCTCTACAAACACCTCGGCAACATAGCCCGGCAGAGGCTCGAGACCATGCGCCAAACCGAGGACGGGTTCGAAATCGCCGAAAAAGATCTCAAACTCCGCGGCGAAGGCGATATTCTCGGCACGCGACAATCCGGCATTCCGGGATTCCGTCTGGCTGTTGCCGAAAAACACGATGAACTGCTCAATGCTGCCCGCGATGACGCCAAACTCGCACTTTCACGCGATCCCGGATTGAAAACCCCGCGCGGAGAGGCACTTCGCCTCCTGCTCTATCTTTTCGAAAAGGATGCTGCCGCCAAACTTCTCAGCGCCGGCTAAGCGCCTATCTTTGCGGTGTGTCCATCAGCCACTTTGGGCTGACCTGACAAGACAAGTTTCGAATCCTTCGGCTGGATCAAACCTGCCGACATGATGAGTTTCGCCGCCTCATCAATCGAGATCGCAACCTCAATCACATCCTTGCGCTTGATATAGAGGAAAAACCCCGTCGTCGGATTCGGCGTGCACGGCAGGAAGCAGGACACATACTCGTCACTACCCGGCAACGCCTTGCTGACATCCCCTTCTGGAGCCGCCGACAAAAACACTAGCGACCATAATCCCTTGCCCGGATATTCTATCAAACCGACCGTGCGGAACGACGTGCCCGATTGCGAAAATATCGTCTCAAATACCTGCTTCACACCCTTATAAAGCCCGCGAATAACCGGCATTCGGCCCAAAAGCGTCTCACCAAATGCCAAGAGCCAACGCCCCACCAAGTTCGCCGTCAAAAACCCGAGCAGCGTGAGAGAGACAAACGCAATCAAAAGCCCGATACCCGGAATATTCACATGGACGAAGGATTCGGGCAGATATCCCGTGGGAATGAGAGGCGTAAACCACGCATCAATCAGATTGATGAACGACCACGTAATATAAACTGTTATCGCCAGCGGTCCCGCAACAACCACGCCAGTAAAAAAATAAGCGCGCAAACGCTGCCCAATTGTCGGCTTGACCGATTGAGGTAACGGAATAAACGAGTTTGCGGGCGCTGTATCAACTTCCGGTTCGGTCATGATCGTCTGGGTTCCTGTCGAAAGTGCGGTCCGCGTCAAAGCTTACCACACTATCAATATACAAAAACGCGGCAATCAATCCATAAATTTCGTCAACTTAGGTAGAAATCACTCAACCGTGACCGACTTTGCCAGATTTCTTGGCTGGTCCACGTCCTTACCAAGCGCCACGGCCGCATGATAGGCGAGCAGCTGGATCGGGATCGAATACACAATCGCGGCAAAATCCGGCTTCATTTTAGGCATCAGGATCGACGCAGCCGGCGTTAATCCCGCATGATCGACACTCTCATGGTCCGTGATCAGGATAATCTTGCCGCCCCGAGCCGCCACTTCCTGCATATTCGAAACTGTTTTCTCAAAAATTCCATCCGGCGGCGCGATCACAATCACAGGCATTGCCTCGTCAATCAGCGCGATCGGTCCATGCTTCAACTCGCCAGCAGCATATCCCTCAGCATGGATATAGGAAATTTCCTTCAATTTGAGCGCGCCTTCCAGCGCCAGCGGGTAACTCGTGCCCCGCCCCAGATAAAGCGCATCAGTTGATTTCGAAATCATCTGCGCAACCGCCTCAATCGAAGCCTCGGCTTTGATCGCCTCCACCATCAGCCCGGGAACCGCAATCAGCTCCATCACCAACCGCTCTTCCTCAGCCGCGCTAAGTGTACCACGCGCCTTCCCCGCAGCGATTGCGAGACACGCCAGCGTCGTCAATTGGCAGGTAAACCCTTTGGTTGAAGCAACCCCGATCTCCGGTCCCGCCATAATCGGCGCGACGACATGGCTCTCGCGCGCAATCGACGAGGTCAGCACATTCACAACCGCGAGAATATTCTGGCCCTGCTCTTTGGCATAGCGAAGCCCTGCCAACGTGTCGGCAGTCTCGCCGGATTGCGACACGAAAATTGACAATCCACCCTTGTCGAGAGGCGCCTCGCGATACCGGAACTCGGACGCGATATCGACTTCCACCGGAATCCGTGCAAAGCGCTCGAACCAATATTTACCGATATGCGCCGCGTACGAAGCCGTCCCGCACGCCGTAATCGAAATCCGGCTCAACGCCTTCCAGTCAAACGGAATCTCCATTGGCAGCGTGACCTTGCCAGCCGCCATATCGAGGTAATGCGCCAGCGTCCGCCCGACGACTTCGGATTGCTCGTAAATCTCCTTGATCATGAAATGCCGGTGATTGCCCTTGTCCATCAGATAGGCACCGGCGCTGCTCTTGAGCCGCGCACGCTCGACAACGCGATTATTCACATCCCGAAAAACCGCACTGTTTCGGGTCAGCACAACCCAATCACCTTCCTCAAGATAGGTGATTGCATCAGTGAACGGCGCGAGTGCTAGAGCATCCGAGCCAAGATACGTCTCGCCATCGCCATACCCGACAGCCAAAGGCGCCCCCTGCCGCGCTCCGATCAGCAAATCTCCATCCTCGGCAAACAGGAACCCGAGCGCAAATGCGCCCCGCAACTGCGGGAGCACCTCTGCAACTGCTTTCTCCGGATCATTCAACCGCTCCAGCGCATTGGACACGAGATGAAGCACCACTTCCGTATCCGTCTCGCTCTGGAATTTGGTGCCGGACGCTTCAAGCTCCGCCCGAAATGTACGGAAATTCTCGATAATCCCGTTATGCACCACAGCGACGCGTTTCGTCATATGCGGATGCGCATTCGCTTCGGTTGGCTTGCCATGCGTCGCCCACCGCGTATGCCCGATCGCCGCTAATCCCCCGAGCGGCGCCTCCCGCAGCTTTGCATCAAGATTGCGAAGCTTTCCCTCGGCACGACAGCGCGACAAAACGCCATTCTCCTGAACAGCAACGCCAGCCGAATCATAGCCCCGGTATTCGAGCCGCTTGAGCGCCTCGACAACCTGAAACGCCGCCGGTTCAGCCGCCAGAATACCAACAATGCCGCACATTCAGATCACCCTGCCTTACTTGAATTTGAGAATAATGTTCGAGATATTCTAAACCTGTCCCTGTCGGCATCGGTTCCGAAAATCAAATCAATCTGTCTAACAAAACGTGACATGAACACCCCGCCCTCATTTCCGTGCCTTCTTCGCACGCGCTTTCTCGCGAAATGCGGTAGCCCATTCCAGTTTCACCACCTGCTGACCGCGCGCCAAGGCGAGTGCATTGGCCGGCACATCATCGGTCACCACGGAACCGGAACCAACAAACGCTCCGTTTCCAATCGAAATCGGCGCCAGAAGCGACGAATTCGCACCGATAAACGCGTCTTCGCCGATTATCGTAGTGTATTTGAAAAATCCGTCATAATTGCACGTGATGGTGCCTGCGCCGATATTTGACCGCGCCCCAATCGTCGCGTCACCGATATAGCTCAAATGATTGATCTTCGCCCCGTCGCCAATCACCGCCTTCTTGACCTCGACGAAATTTCCGATTTTGACGCCAACGCCGAGTTCCGTCCCGGGACGCAACCGGGCAAACGGCCCGATCTCAGCTTGTTCCGCAATCTTCGTCTCCTCGAAATGCGAGAACGCCTTCACCCGGACATGGTCACCAACCGACACACCACGCCCAAAAACAACATGCGGCTCGACATGAACATCACGCCCGAACCTCGTGTCAAAACTCAGAAAAACCGTCTCGGGCGCCGCCATCGTCACACCCGCCAGCATCGCACCGTTCCTTAACCGACCCTGAAACACCGCTTCCGCCTTTGATAACTGCACCCGGTCATTGACGCCCATGACCTCTTGCTCATCAGCAACCCGATAAAACGAAGCCAAGCCCCGACGATCGGCAATTTCAACCACATCCGTCAGATAAAATTCGCGCTGTGAATTCTTGTTCTCGATCGCTTCAATCATCCCGATGGCCGTTTTGCCATCAAGCGCCATCAAGCCTGAATTACAGAGCGTAACTTCTCTTTCTGCCTCCGTCGCGTCCTTATGCTCGCGGATCGCGATCATCCGGTCGCCCTCGGTCAGGAACCGGCCATATCCCGCCGGATTTTCAGCATTAAACCCGAGTGCCACGACTGCCGCACCTGAACTGAGGGGTTTCCGCAACGATTGCAGCGTTTCCGCGCGCAAAAGCGGCGTATCCGCAAACAGCACGAGAAGATCGTCAAACCGCTCACCAATCTCGCTTTTTGCTGCCAACACCGCATGCGCGGTCCCGAGGCGCTGCTCTTGGACCACGATCTTCGCGCTGGGGCACAATTTCAAGATTTCCGCTCTCACATCCTCCCGGCCCGGCCCGATAACTGCAATAAGTGTGTCCACTCCGGCTTCCTGCACCATCATGATCACATGTCCGATCATCGAAAGGTTTGCAATCTCATGCAAAACCTTCGGCATATCGGATTTCATCCGCGTTCCCTCGCCCGCCGCAAGAATGATCGCTGCGCAAGACCGCGCGAACGACGATGAACCAGAATCTTTGGAGACCATTGAAAACCAACTCGTTGTGACCGGAATGATTCGACTGTTCAGACTTTAATGTCATTTCATGGGCGAAACATCATCTAATGGTTTACCCGTAGAACACGATGCATGAAAGCGGGATGAACAGTCATATTTAATCCATTTATTACCCAGCAGGCTTGAGCGTGAGCGTATCACCAGCACTCTAACGTGTAATTTTTTCCTTTGTTCCCGATAAAAACTGACAATCACACCATCTTCATGACCAATCGCCTATTGACCCCGCATCCCGCAGGCTTTACGCACAAACCGCGTCGAGGAGCGCGTAGCTCAGCCGGTAGAGCAATTGACTTTTAATCAATAGGTCCTGGGTTCGAGTCCCAGCGCGCTCACCACCTCGCAACGCTTCCGGCGGCGTTGCACACGATCTCTGTGGCTTTGTCGAATGCTGCTGTTCTCTCGCAGCTTGTTTGGACTTTGATTTGCAATCAAATGACAATTTGAAATTTATCAAAGCGCGATCGCTTGCGTCCTCCTAGTCTCGCGCCGGTATCGGTTGGCATCCACCATCCGAAAGGCACCTAGATCAAGGAGAAGAGCTATGCGATCATTCATTCCATCCATTTGGTCCGGAGATTACCCGTCTGTCGCGGACCCTCTCAGCAGTTTCCGGCGGGACATGCAGGAAATGTTCGGCAGTCTTGAACGGCGTCTTCCCTACCTTTCCGGTGATGGTGCGATGGCGACGTTCCCGATCATGGACATGTCCGAGACCAAGGATGCAGTAGAATTGTCGGCGGAACTCCCCGGCGTTTCCGACAAGGATGTTTCCGTCACGCTTGACCGTGATCGGTTGATCATTTCCGGCGAAAAGAAAAAGGAAATCGAACGCAAGGATCAGAATTGGCACTATCTGGAGCGAAATTTCGGGTCCTTCCACCGGACAATTCCGCTTAATTTCGAGCCTGATGCCAACGCAGTGGATGCACGGTTCGAAAAAGGCGTGCTGCATGTCACGGTAAAAAAGCCGGCCGAAATTGCCGCAAAAGCAAAAACAATCCCGGTCAGGTCCGGCGCAAACTGACGATCAGGCCTGCGGGGACGTTCCGCCTCTTATCGCGCCCCATCGGTCGTGATAGAAAGCGCTATGCATATTTCTGTCGTCGCAGGCCACCCCGCCCAAGCCCCGCAAATCATCGCTGTGATCCTCGCAGGCGGTCAGGCACGCCGTATGGGCGGTGGAGATAAGGCATTGCGCATGCTCGGGCGAACAACGCTCCTTGAGTGCCTTGTAGCGCGCTTAAGCCCGCAATGCGCGGCAATCGTCATCAGTGCGAACGGAGACCCGCGTCGCTTCGAGGCCTATGATTTGCCAGTCATCCCCGACAGCACGGAGGACGCATCAGGCCCCCTTGCCGGTATTTTGGCAGGGATGCACTGGACGGCAACGGAGCATCCGGACGCGACCCATATTCTGAGCGTGACTGCCGATACACCTTTTATTCCCGATAATCTCGCCTCACGCCTCGCCTCGGGCACCCAAAACGCGCCTCACCCTATTGCTTGCGCTTCCTCTGGCACCCGTATTCACGCGCCGGTCGCCCTTTGGCCCCTTGGGCTGAAAAATTCACTTGAAACCTTTATGGCAGGCGAAGACCGTAAAAGCGTTCAGAACTTTGCATCCCGCCGTGGATTTGTGGCAATTAATTGGCCGATCATACCTTACGACCCGTTCTTCAACATCAACACGCCCGAGGACCTTGAAAAAGCCAATGAGCTTGTTCTCTCCGGTCTCATCATCGACTGATCGCCCGTTCCTATTCTAGGCCCCTTGCAACACCCGCAACACGTCCTCCACCGACACAGCATTCTCCTGAACAAAATCGACTAATTCTTCGGCATTTTCGAGTGCAAGCAAAGTAACATTCCGGTCGGCTATCGCCGCATCGCTTGCCAGGGCAAGGATGGTCGGATCGTTCGGATATAGAAACGGCTTGCCATTGGCCACACGATGCACCTCGATCTTCGGGTGCGGCTCGGGCTTGTAACCTTCGACCAGAACAAAATCGACAGGCGCCAGCATCGACAAAAGTTGCGCCAAACTCGGCTCAGCCTCGCCACGCAATTCATGCATCAGCGCAAACCGGTTCACCGACGAGACAAGCACTTCGGTGGCACCCGCGACCCGATGCGTATGGCTGTCCTTGCCCGGATAATCGACGTCGAAATGATGATGCGCGTGCTTGATCGTCGAGACCGAAAACCCGCGGCCAACCAGAACCGGTATCAACCGCGACAGCAAAGTTGTTTTGCCCGCCCCGCTCCATCCCGCAATACCCATAACACGCATATTTCAACAAACCCCTTGGTCGCTCTGAAAATAGGCCCCTTGCAACCCACCCGCCGATGAATGATATACCAAATCTGACCTCGCCGCTCATACCAGTTAAATACCCTGCCGATCTAGGAAAATCACATGCCTGACGCTTTTCTGGATCTCAAGGGGTTGAAATGCCCGCTTCCGGCATTGAAAGCCGGCAAACGGCTTCTCTCGATGAGCGATGGCGACATCCTCGAAGTCCATTGCACTGACCCCATGTCGGCAATCGACATCCCCCACATGGTCCACGAACTGGGTTCCACCGTAATAAGCCAAACTGTTACGGTGGAGACGTGGATGTTCCGGATCCGGCGTAAAACAATATCAGAGGCGGAGAGTGCTCAATGATCAGACTATCAATCGCTTTGTTCGCGCTTTTTGTGGCTTTCGTGGCGACGCCATCGGCAAAAGCCGACGACACCGCCGATATAAGAGCAATCATCGAGGGCCAGCTCCTCGCCTTCCGCGCCGATGACGCGGAAAAAGCCTATTCTTTCGCCGCCCCCATCATCAAGGAAATCTTCCCGACGCAAGACTCCTTCATCGAGATGGTGCGGAAAGGCTACCCCCAAGTCTATCGCTCCAAAACTTACGAATTCGGAACCCTCGACGACACCGACTTCGGCCTCGCCCAATTTGTCTCGATCACGGACGAGTCCGGCCAGAAATGGACCGCGCTCTACACGGTCGAAAAACAAAAGGATGGCTCCTGGAAAATCAGCGGTTGCCGCATCCTGAAAGAACCCGGCACCGTCTCCTGACCATGAGCCGCACTCAGCCCAACCGGCTGAGCGCTTCTTTCAGCTTAGCCATCCGCTCGGTGAAATCGGCGCGGCGCTCATGCTGCTCCTCGACAATTTCTTCGGGAGCACGCGCCATAAAGTCGGCATTCCCGAGCTTGGCATCGATTTTCGCGACTTCCTGAACGATCTTTTCGATCTCTTTGGAGAGCCGGCCCGTCTCGGCTGCAATATCGATAATCCCAGCCAAAGGCAGCGCTGAGACTTCACCGCGTATCACCATCTGCGCCGATTGTGGCGGAGCGATATCAGCAAAGCTGATCTCGGAAAGCCGCGCCAACCGCTTCACCATATCACCCCAAGCTGCTGCCCGCTTGCACGTGGCGTCTGACGCATCAACGAGCACCAACGGAATGGGTGAACCCGCAGGAACATTGATTTCATTCCGTGCCGAGCGGATTTCCGTCACAAGGTCGACAAGCCAGCCAATCTCGGCTTCCGCATCAGGCGCTTCGAGCCCGACCAGCGAAGGCCACTCTGAAAGGCAAAGAATGCTTTCGCGCTTCGGTCCTTCGGCACCCTTCACGGCCCATAATTCTTCCGTAATATAGGGCATGAAGGGGTGCAGAATTTTTAAAATACCATCAAAGACAAACGCAACGCTGGCCCGTGTCTCCGCCTTTGAAACCTCGTCCGAACCCATAAACACAGGCTTCGCCAGCTCCAAATACCAGTCGCAGAATACATTCCACGTAAACCGGTAGGCCGCATTGGCAGCATCATTGAACCGGAACGCTTCAATGGCTGCAGTCACCTCGGCGGTCGCCGTTGCCAATTCACCGATTGCCCAGCGGTTCAGTTGAAGTTTCACTGCCTTCGGGTCAAAGCCCGCCACCCGCGCACAGGAATTCATCTCCGCAAAGCGCGCCGCATTCCAGATTTTGGTCGTAAAATTCCGATATCCTTCAATGCGTTGCGTAGACAACTTAATGTCACGTCCCTGCGCCGCCATCGCCGCCAAAGTGAAGCGCAACGCATCCGCGCCGTATTGATCCACTAGGTCGAGCGGGTCAATCACATTGCCCTTCGATTTGGACATTTTAGCGCCCTTCTCGTCTCGGACGAGCGCGTGAATATAGACAGTATGAAACGGCTCAACCGGTTTCCCCGCCTCATCGCGCATAAAATGATCGCCCATCATCATCATGCGCGCGACCCAGAAGAAAATAATGTCAAAGCCGGTCACCAAAACATCAGTCGGGTAATACCGCGCCAATTCCAGCGTCTTGTCCGGCCAGCCGAGTGTAGAGAACGGCCAAAGGGCGGACGAGAACCACGTATCGAGCACGTCTTCGTCGCGCGTCAGCTCCGTCTTTCTGCCATAATGTTTCTCGGCCTGAGCCGCCGCTTCCGACTCGCTCGAACCAACAAACACATGACCATCCGGCCCATACCAAGCCGGAATCTGATGCCCCCACCAGAGTTGCCGAGATACACACCAAGGCTCGATATTCTCGAGCCATTGATAATAGGTCTTCGACCAATTCTCCGGAACAAACTTCGTCCGCCCAGCCCGCACCGAATCCAAAGCCTCGATAGCAAGCGTCTTGGCGTCGACATACCATTGATCGGTCAGATAAGGCTCGATTGCCGAATTCGAACGGTCGCCATGCGGAACTTGGCTTGCATAGGGTTCCACCTTCGCAAGAAAGCCTGCCGCCACCACCAGCCCCACAACCCGCTTGCGCGCCTCATACCGGTCAAGTCCGTCAAGCGCCACAATGTCCTCGGAGACACCACTCGCGCCAGTGGTGAACCCTTCATTCCCGATTACATTAATCTTCGCCTGCCGCGTCAACACATTGATCGCACGCAGATCATGCCTTTTGCCCACCTCGAAATCATTAAAATCATGCGCGGGCGTAATCTTCACCGCTCCCGTCCCCTTTTCCGGGTCCGCATACTCATCCGCAATCACCGGCACAAGACGCCCCACCAAAGGCAACACAATATGTTTGCCGATCAGATGTTTTAGCCGCTCATTCTCGGGATGAATCGCAATCGCCGTATCGCCCAGCATGGTCTCGGGCCGCGTTGTGGCAATCGGCACAAAAGTCGCCGGATTTTCCGGATCATAAGTCTCACCCTCGACCGGATAATCGAAATAATAGAGTTGCCCATGCGGATCTTTCGCAAGAGCTTTGGCGAGCGCATCGGGATTGAACGGCTGCTCGTCGTCCCTAGCCCATTTGAACGACCCCTTTTTCTCGATCTGGATCACTTCGAGATCGGAAATGGCCGATTCAAAATGCGGATCCCAATTCACAAGGCGCTTGTCCTTGTAAATCAGCTTTTTATTGTAAAGCTCGACAAAGACCTTGGTAACGGCGCGCACCATCTGGTCATCCGCCGAGCCATCCTTGCCCATTGTGAACCGCTCGCGCGACCAGTCACAAGACGCCCCCAGCCGCTTCAACTGGTTGATGATCAGCCCGCCCGATTCCTCTTTCCAGTTCCACACGCGGTTTAAAAACGCCTCACGCCCCATATCGCGGCGCGAAGGCTCCTTGCGCTCGGCCAATTGCCGTTCCACCACCATTTGCGTCGCAATGCCCGCATGGTCGGTGCCAGGCTGCCACAGCACGTCTTTGCCGCGCATCCGCTCGAACCGGCACAAAATATCCTGCAGAGTATTATTGAGCGCATGCCCCATATGGAGCGAACCCGTCACATTCGGCGGCGGAATAACAATCGTGAAAGGCTGTGCGTCTTTTCGCTCCGGGCGGCCGGCACGAAACGCACCTTCCTTTTCCCACACATCACGAATACGGGCTTCAATCGAAGCCGGCTCAAACCTGTTGTCCATCATGCAGATATCTTCCCGAACTCAGCGCATCCGGAAACGGGCGGCTTCAGCCGTTAAAAGCCCAGCAAACACCATGTGTCAATGCTCACGGAACACGAAATCACGATATGAAGGTTGTTAACAATCAGTGCCGCTCGGTCAAACGCTCGATCTCGGCCTTCACCAACTCCTCGACAATACCAGGCAAGTTGGCGTCAAGCCATTCGCGAAGCAACGGTTTGAGTGCATCCACAACGACTGATTCGAGCGTTGGCGATGTCGCAACCTGCCGCGACTCGACCCCTGTCTTCCGTGAAACATCCTGCAGATTCTTGAAAGCGGACGAGACCGACGCCTCGACTGTCCGTCCGATCAAAGGATCTTGGCTCTCTAGCTTAGAGCTCGGATGAAGTGTCGAGAGCCGTTCGGAAACGCTACGAACATGTCTGTCCGTCACCTGCGATAAAACAGGGCGCTGCGCATACTCAGTGTTTTCTTCCTCGGAAGCCGAACGAAGTTGCGTAACATTCGGTCGCCTTAACGAGGGAACTTCAGAAACATCGCGTCTTAAACCTGTCAGTGGAGCGGAATCAGACTCCACTTGGCGACTGGATGCCCCGGATAGCGAGTGGACAAGCGGAGAAGGTTTGCCGAGATCGAGAACGTCGGAATCGCTGTTCTCGCCATCATCGCTCGGATCACCCCCAAGCCGTTCTTCCGAATTGTACGACTTTGTTCCACCGGAAATCGAAAAATCATCCGCAATGATTTTCCGGATCGACGCGAGAATATCGTCCATCGACGGCTCCTGAGCCTTGTTGATCGCTGAACTCATCTCATCCCCATTCATCTATAAAAACAAACTGAACATACCGCTGCAAGAGACACTATGTCGAAATCGCCACCTCTGACAAGCGCGGCTGCCTCAAAATTTACTCTTCAATATCAGAACCGTATAAACGGCCCTTCACCTTGTCATAATGAATCTTGGCGTCATAGCCTTTGACCTTGAGCCCCAGCGAGTTCGCGCTCAATTTGCCAACCGACGAGAGTACCCGGTAAGACGCAACAACTCGGTCCGTCTGCGCGGTCACAAGGTTTACCTGCGCGCCAAAAAGCGTTTGATCCGCGATCAGAACGTCGAGTGTGGTCCGTTGACCAACCTTGGCCTCTTCGCGTGTCCCGTTCAAAGCGACCGTTGCCGCCTCGATCTGCGTTTCAGCCGCCTTGATGCGCGCCTGCGACGTAATATATTGGCTCCAGGCAGAAGAAATCTCCGCGATCACCGCCCGAAGTGCACTATCAGCCTCAAGGCGCCGTTGCCCGAGCGTCTCTTTCAACTGCCGAACACGGGCATGCACTTCGCCCCCTTCATAGAGCGGTATCGTCAAGCTCGCCACAATAGAAGCGTCATTATATTCGTCATCGGCTGACTTGTAATCATTTGCGTGGGTGAGTGACCCTTTGAGCGACAGGCTCGGCAACAATTCGCCTTGCGCGATCTTCACTCCCGCCGCTGCAATATCGACACTAAAGCGCGCTGTCCTAATATCCGGATGATCGGCCTGACCTATCAGCAGAGCCTGATCAAGCGACGTCGGAACCATATTCACGAGGGGAACGGCATCTGCCAAAGCATCCGGCATTGAACCGATAATTTGCTGATAGGATGCGACACTTGAAGCCAAACTGGCCTGTGCCGCACTCCGCTCCGCTTCAGCAGCGGCAAGTTGGGCACTGACTTGCGCGACATCCGTGCGCGTCACCTCGCCAACATTGAAGCGATCTTCCGTCTGCCGAAGTTGTTCCTTGAGTACATTGATATTGGCCTGACGAACTTTCAAAACGGCCGTATCACGAACCACCGCCATGTAGCCCGATGAGGCTCCGAACAAAACCTTCTGTTCAACCGAACGTAACTGCTCACGCGCCGCCAGAACCGATTTTTCAGACTGATCAATCTGGTTCGTGACCCGCGCACCATTATAAAGGCTTTGAGTAACGGTAACTCCCAGCGTCCGAGGCGACAATAAATCGTTTGAAGAGGTGCTGGTCGAGTTATAGTTCGATGATTGGCGCCCCAAACTCGATGACGCACTTACCGATGGCAGCAACCCTGCCCGCGCCCGCTGAACCCCCTCATCCGTCGCACGAAGCGCAGCACGCTGCGCGTTGAAATCCGGATTATTCATATAGGCTTTCGCCAATGCGCTTTCGATCGTATCGGCCGATGCGCGTTCAAATGCAGCGCACAAAAACAGCAATAAAAACAATGGAAATATAAGACGGGTGAAGCGTGGAGACATTTTTTGAACCTGCCATTTGAATTAACAAATGGTTAACGATCTAAACGTGCCCTGTATATGCCCGGCGCCTTAAAAATCACGACTATCCCCTAAAAAATGCTCGAAACGTCCCTAACGTCAAAATACAAATTCAGCCTTTTTTGCAAATAGTTCGATCATCGCTCCATGACCGTGCCCGACGAAGCCATGACCGATCTCCTTGCCCGATTTACGAAACACCCTGACGGATTGAGCTGCGCCATTTTTCATGATTGCGACCAATCTTCCCCCATCCGCCAACCGCGAAAAGAGTTCCTTCGGCTCTTCCTCGCAGCAGCCATTGACCAGCACAACATCAAACAAACCAATTTTCGAAATCGAGGCTATCGTGTCTCCCTCGATAACATCGACATCCCCAAACCCTGCCTCACCGCAGGCCTGTTTCGCCCGCATCCCGAACGATGGATCTGGATCCCACGCTACAACATTGCACCCCATTGCCCGCATGACCGCCGCCGAAAAACCCGTACCCCCGCAAATATCGAGCACACGTTCTCCTGCGACCACCTCTCCCGCCTGAAGCATCCGCGCCAGAACCATGGGCGCCAGAAGACTCCGCTGGCTATTGGCAAGGCTTGCCGGGCGGTCAGCATAAGCGAGACCTCGGTCCGGATGATCCACAAAACATTCGCGGGGAACACGTCCCATCGCATCAAGCACCGCGGAATTCTGGACATCAAACGTGCGCAATTGGCCATCCACCATCATGCGGCGCAATTCAACGAAATCCGTCATCACGATCTCCATTACTCTTGGCTGAAAAGTCTGCTCTGAAGACGGCTTTTGCTCCACGTGCGGCCAAAACGCAAGGCGGCGGCAGCAATTACTTGCGTCAATCGTAAACAGGTTGAAAATCTGTTGAACTTGGTTGCCGCTGCAATCGGCTAGATGGAGGCCTCGGAGGGAATCGAACCCCCGTACAAGGATTTGCAGTCCTCTGCGTCACCACTCCGCCACGAGGCCTCACCAGCGCTTTCAAGCACAATGCCATGCTTTATTCAATCGCTTTGAACAAAACTTTCGTGTTTTCTCGAACACCAATACCTTTTAATCAACAAACAGCTACCAAACCCGTACTGAATGGCTGAAAAATGATAAACCAAGTATGGTTTTTTAAAAATCCGATGAAACAGCTTGCAATTTGGTCCGACCTTGATGTAATCGAACGTCGTGGTCCTCGATAGCTCAGCTGGTAGAGCGTTCGACTGTTAATCGGATGGTCGCAGGTTCGAGTCCTGCTCGGGGAGCCACGTTTAAAATCGCTTGATATGAGCGAAGACTGGCGCAGAACGGCAAAGCCTGCCCCGTCCGTCCGCTTCAAAACCTGTTCTCAGGTGATCTGGCAGTCTTCACTCTGCGTAGCAAAACAGTGTCCTTCTCAGTCAGGCGGTCGAATGTCATCCTCTGTGATCGTATGGTTTCGGGATGATCTTCGCATCAACGACAACCCCGCTCTTCTCGCGGCAATCGAGACGGGCCTGCCAGTCTTGGCGCTCTATATTCTCGACGAAGCGAACGAGGGGATCAGGCCTTTAGGCCGCGCATCGAAATGGTGGCTGCACCATTCGCTTGCCTCGCTGACAGAAAATCTTGCGGACCACGGTATCGACCTGGCCCTGTTGAAGGGCGCCGCCTCAACCCTGATCGCCGAACTCGCCACAAAATTACAGCCTTCTGCCATCTTCTGGAACCGGCGTTATGGCAAGGCAGAGCGCGATATCGATTCGAAAATCAAGGCCGATTGCCTTGCCTCAGGTGTCGATGCGAAAAGCTTCAATGGTGCACTTCTCTATGAGCCATGGGAAGTAACCACCAAAACCGGCGATCCGATGAAAGTGTTCACGCCGTTCTGGCGGGCTGCCCAGGCACTGATGGCGCCTGCTTTGCCGCGGCCCCTACCAACCAAAAAAATATCGGCATTTAAGCCGCCGTCATCCCTCAACTCTCTCTCTCTCGAGGACCTCTCGCTCCTGCCCAAACGGGATTGGGCGAAGCACTTTCCCGAGACATGGTCGCCAGGCGAACAGGGCGCGCAGGAAAAGCTCGACAATTTTTTTGAAAGCGCGTTCAGCGGCTATGCTGAGGGCCGCAATCGGCCCGATTACAGATCAACCTCGCTTCTCGCGCCCCATCTCCGCTTCGGAGAAATATCAATCCGGGATGTTTTCCAGCGTGCGGGCGAAGCCGCCCATCTCAATTCAAAAATTTCTGATGCTGATCTTCGGTCGTTCCGTTCCGAGCTCGGTTGGCGTGAATTCTCCAACCACCTCCTGTTCCACAATCCGGCACTCGCGTCAGAAAATTACAACCGGACCTTTGATGCCTTTCCATGGGCCGATAACGCACCAGCTTTGCACGCATGGCAGCGCGGCCTCACGGGATACCCCATTGTTGACGCAGGCATGCGCGAACTCTGGCAAACTGGGTTTATGCACAATCGTGTCCGGATGATCGTTGCCTCTTTCCTCATCAAACATCTTCTGATTGACTGGCGTTTCGGCGAGAATTGGTTCTGGGATACGCTTTTGGACGCTGATCCGGCAAATAATGCAGCAAGCTG
>CAMCXA010000008.1 GCA_945883115.1 Alsobacter soli | reverse complement strand
TGCAACCTTGACTTGGGTTAAGGCAGACGCACCCACGCCCGTCTGGTCAAAAATCGCATTGATGGCCTCTGCCTTCGATGCAGCCGAACTGGAGGACGTCACACCAACCTGCACGCCATTGATCAGAACCTCGTCACTCACGGTTAATGAGGTGTTGGTCACCTTTAGACCAGAGAAAGAATTTCCATCAAGCGTCTCATTGAGGCCAAATGCCTGAATATCCGAAATCGTACCCAAAGCGCCGGCATATCCGTTGACAGGGCTCTTGGCCCTGACGGTGATATCACCACCGTCTATGCTCTCAAGCGTCACATAGCCTTTGGATGTAGCAGGGGCAGCAGTGCTTCCTGAGAAGCCGGCCTTGAAAGCACCCGTGCCAGTTATGACGATATCGAGACCCGTATCGTTGGAAAGCTCGATGCTACCATCTTTCGTGAGTGTCGCGTTGATACCTGCAACGTCGCGGTTGATATTTGAGACCATTTCCTCGACGCTCGAAGCCGCACCAATCGCGTCACCATTGATGATCAGATCGGCAGCGGTAAAATTGGCCGATGTTGGTGCTGCTCCCATAAGCGTATTGAACGCCGTCGCTTTCACACGATGAGCGCCAATGTTGGAATTGATCGAAGAAGCAAGGGCAGAGGCGTCACTGTTTGCTGGGACGTTGGCAATGGCCGCAAATGCTGTCTTCCCGTTGATCAAAACGTCATCAAAGGCAATGCCTGTTAAAGCAGTGCTGCCAACACGCCCGGAGGTCAATTGGCCCTCAATCTTGTATCCTTGCAAGCCCAAAGCCTTTGCTGAATTGGACTCAATCGAAAACGCCATAATGTCGCCCTCGGCTGCGCCGGTCTGGAGCTCAAGCCCTACTGCACTGCCATCAAGCAACTTGATGCCGTTAAAGTTGGTGGTCTTCGCAACATTGTCGATTTCCGAAACAAGCTGCGTGAATTCTGCCTGAAGTGCTGTTCGGTTCGTAGAGGTCATTGTACCGTTCGCAGCCTGCACAGACAATTCACGCATACGCTGCAGCATATTAGAAACTTCACTCAGAGAAGATTCTGCCGTCTGTGCCAACGATATACCGTCATTTGCGTTCCGGATTGCAACACCCAAACCGCGAATATCTGCCGTCATGCGCTGACTGATGGCAAGACCAGCAGCATCGTCCTTGGCGCTGTTAATGCGAAGACCGGTTGAAAGGCGGCTCATCGCAGTATCAAGAATTTTAGAATTCGCGTTCAGGCTGGTCGCAGCCCGCAAAGCGTTGATATTAGAATTGATACTTGTCATCGTCTTACTCCGTTTTTACCGCTTACGCACTATGCGCCGACGGCCTATTTTAGCTTACCGAGCAACCCCTTTTGGGGTTTAGCCCCCTTATCAGTTGGTCGAGGATGAAAACGGATCATTGGGTAAAATCTTTAGCTAAATTTAAAACTAATTTGAGAAAGATGTATCGTGGCGATCAGGTAACGTTGAATACTCGGCGGCGATCGTAGGGAGCCAAATTGAATATTCTTCTTTCCCCGTTTGAAATGAGAAAGATTTCTTTTCATGTGCGCGAAAAGCCATGGCGCTGTAGTGCCGTGGTTTCTCAAAAAAGGATTTTATTTTGAAAACCGTGGAAACACTTCTCGAAAAACTGTCAATGCTCAATCTGTCAAAACTCAGCGAGCAGCAAAGACGGGTTGTCGTCGTCGAGATCAAATCCCATCTCGACCATTTTGTTCCCGATGATGATCCTGAGGAGGCGTGGTTAAGCCATCGTGTGAAACTACTGGAATACTGGCACCAACTCGTCAAACTCCGTCTCGCCGATGTGCGGGCAAATGTCGAGCCTCCCGCTGCCCCTATCAAGCTAGAGCCGTTCCTGACATACGTCGATGAACCGCCAGAGCCACTTCATCATGATATCGATGGCGAGGCGCACCTTGAACATCATGGCGAGATCGCCAGTGAAGAAGAAGCCGCCCACGGTCATCGCTCCGTCGATAAGCAGGCAGATGCTTACGTCCCCCTGCCCCGCTCTCCAGGACAGGAAGATTGGGTGGATGTCATTTTAACAGAAGCGGGCATTATTCGCGGCATGCAACTTCCCGCCGGAATTACCGTGACCGTTTCACCCGAGGATGGCGAACATATCGTTGAAAAGTTCAAAGGAAAGATATTGACGCCGCATAGATCAGCGGATGATCCGCCTATCTGAAATCAGCACTCATGATGCTGGGCACCGATTTTAAACCTGGCTGCGCACGCCCTGAGATGCATCGCGTCCCATCATGCCGTTGTTTGGCGGTGAGAGTCCGGGCTCTGTTTGCCATTGCGATGCGGAGGAGAGGAATTTTGCCATCGACGCCGCATTTACTGCAGGCAGGTCAACAGGCGCTGCGGCTGCCTCAGGTCGTGCGATCATGAAAGGAGCACTTGATCTAGCCCGCAGCGTCTGCGGCTGAACCGATTGGGATTTCTCCGGCGGCTTTCCCAGTATAGATGCAAGATCTTGATCAGTGGGGCGCTTCGCAACAAGATCGCTCGGTGTTTTCTTCAATATCAGATCATCAATCGAAGGGATCATTGGCTCGGCAAGCGCCATCTTTGAACGCTCAAGGGCGTCCGCCGAGATTTTTGCGATAACCGGCGAGACGTTTGCCGAATCATCGAACTTTTTGGCAAACCGGTCATAGATCGCACGATAAGAAACAGGCTCGCCTTTGGAATAGAAGATCGGACGATTGGCGTCAGCAGCACTTCTCATCGCCGGTGCGGCAGGTGCATTCGGGTTCTTTTCCATTTCCTGAAGAAATTTTGCCGATCCGCCCGCCCCCAGAAAATGTGCAAGATAAAGCTCGGTAGGCCCCACTTGCTTGACACCGCTTGCAACGAGAGATTTTGCATTCTCGATCGCAAATTGTGCTGCAAGACGCGTTGACAATTCCGGATCATGCCGCTTGTCCAAAAGCTTTGCAACGTCACTCTTGCTCGCGGAACCACTGCGTAAGGCTGCCGCTTCTGCACCAAGTCCGTGTGTCTCTCCGTGTCGTTCAACCATTTTAAGCCAGGTGCCCGAGGTAAACTGGAACAACCCTGCCGCTGAGCTGGTCCCGGCCCGTGCATTCGGATTAAGACCGCTCTCGACTTGCGCTTGCTTGACGAGATAGGAGAAATCAACACCGCTGGCCTCCGCCGTTGTGCGGATTGTTGCGACGATCTGGTCCCTGCTTGCGGTAATCCCCGACGTGATCATGACTATCGTCCATGCTGAATTTGGTTTGGGAGTTACACAGCAAGTCTCGTACCAATTCCGGATAATTCAGCTTTGAACGATTTACAAAATACACTATATAATTGTGTCAACAATCTCTTACATCCAGACCCCGCCATCAATGGCAGGTGTCATTTCAGCATAGGTGCTTACTCATGGAGTCAATGGCCCTCTTCGGCGGATTTCTGTTTTTGATGTTCATCATCATGCTGTTTGTCCTATTTCAACAATATCAGCAAAACATTCAATTCAAAGAAATTCAGGATCGTCTGCGTGAAATGCGCCGTATAGAAGCGCTGGAACAGGAAGCTGCCGCACTTCGACGGGAAAAGGCTGTGCTCTTGGAGCCTCTCAACACACTTGAGGCCCAAATCTTTGCACAAAAACTCAACGAACTCGCTCCAGAAGAGTTAATGGCCATTGATGACATTAGGGGCAAAGTCAAAGAACGTACCGATAGCCTCAAAAAAATGGGGCAATGGATGGGCCCGCCCTTCGATCTCGAATGGCCAGAACTGTTCGAGCACCTTCCGATTATCAAGCAACTCTACACTGCTGCCGAATTTGTTGATCGACCAGTGACGTCTGAGCTTGATAAATCATTATAAAGTGGCTCGCTAAAAACTTAATAATCACTTCATATAGTTAAACAAAGATAATTGTGATATTCTCGAAAAGGTTGTTTGGGACGCATTCAGCAGTAGAAGACTGTGCTGCATGTCAGTTGCTAATTGCTCAATATTGGCATCCTCCATCCCAGCACGCATAATTTTCCCACTTGCCACCGAATTCTCGCCGAGTTGCTGCACGCTCTCGACTTTCTGCAACCGCGATCCGGCAATCGTCTGATAGACTGTGAAATGGTTCAAGGCAGCTTTCATCTTATCAACATAATCCTTGGATGACTCACCCGCCTCCAGTGCATCCGCAGCGGCCTTTACAATGTCAAAAATGGACTCGCTCTGCTGCCCGTTCGGCAAGCGAACTTGCATGAAAATCTCTGCTCCACTGCTCGAACTTGCCGTACGAACACCCTTTGCTATTTCAATTTCCCGGCGACCTGAATCACCGTTGAACTGGATCACACCATGTTCATCAAGAACAAACGGCTTCACTTTGGACTGAAAGCCGCTGAACAGATAATCACCATTACTATCTGTAATGTTGGCGACAGATGCCAACTGCTCGGAAACTTGGCGCATTTCCGTGGCGAGAGTTTGCCGATCAGATGGTCCATAAGTATCACTGGCTCCAGCAATCGACAACTCGCGTAACCGGATCGCCGCATTACACGCTTCCGATAGCGCATTTTCTTCCTGCGATAAACGCTGCTTGGCAACCGACATGTTCCGATTATACTGAACAGACGATGCTTCCGACTGTTTCAGTGCAGAAACCTTAGCATAGGCCGAAGGATCGTCCGAAGGCTGAATGAGCTTCTTTCCGGTCGAAATCTCTTGCTGGAGACGACCAATCTTCGATTGGCTATCTGCCATCGAGGCCAATTGTGAAGCAAAAAACTGTTTGGTACTAATTTGCATGGGTCATCCTCACATTACGGCCAATATAGCATCGAAAAGGGTCTGGGCAGTTCTAATGACTTGCGCACAAGCCTGATAAGCTTGCTGAAACTTCATTAATTCACCCGCTTCTGTGTCTAGACTTACGCCGGTCGCCTCAGCGTAGGCGGCTTCGACACTGAGGGCCAGGCTCTTTGAAGCCTCGGCGCTTCTTTTGGCTGCCAAGGACGTCGCCCCCATTTTGGCAATTTCAGTTGAATAAATCTCCTGAAAACTACCTGAATTTACTCCCATAGCATCCGAGTTTTGTAATTCCGCCAGAAGTAACCCGTTACGATTATCCCCCGTACGGGTCGGATCTGTTGAAATCGAGAACATGTCACCAATTTCCGAATTACCTCTGACTGTAAACGATGCACCCATATAGGTTACTGGTAATCCGTTCTGGAAGGCACGTGTCGCTAAACTTGCTCCTGTCGCATGGTCAAAAATCTCGACATTGCCATCCGCTGTTACTTTTATGTCGACGTCCGGCATCGTTGGGGCAACCCGCTTGAAATTCGGATCAAACCGTGCTGCAAGTCGGCTTGAGCCTCCCGGTTGCGCCTTTGCTGCAATGATCAGATCTTCAGGGATCGGGCCGTGGATCATCAAAGATTGTCCAATTCGCGAAACACTCAGGGATGTATCAACTAAAGCGGTAGACGTTAGTCGATCTCCCACCGTGGAGGCCAATGTGAATGATTCAACTTCACCTCCCAAAAGCCTGTTAATGGAAAGAGTGAGGTCGGATCCCATAAACCCAAGCGCAACGGCTTTGTCACGATCCTCATTGCTCTCCGAAACAATCGAAAGTCCTGGATCGGATGCATCTGCCTCAAGAACGAGTTTACCGTTTTCCAATGACCAGGAAACCCCGGACGTTGCGTCTGTACCGGTCTCGCCTGAAATAGCCACATCGTAACGTGACACACCTAGCAAAACCTTGATTGTCTTGCTCTCTACCGTTAGGTCCACACCCAATGTACCGGACGCCTGTAGCCGTTGCGTAGCACCACCCGAAAATCCCATCACTAAGACATCGTCACCGGAAAAGCTAACCGACGGTGCCGCACTTGTCAGCGAAGGTGAAAGCAAAAGTCTCACCTTCCCGTCGACAATGACCGCAGAAAGTCCTGTTTTTCCCTCGACAGTAAAAGAACCCTTATCAAGAACTTCACCACCGGGGGTCACATCACGCATAAATGTGACGAAATTGTCCTCACCATTAATCGTGACGGTAAATGACGCTGACCGCGTATTTGGATCAAACGATATAGTTGCTCCGTCATATGATCGTCGCGAAGCAACCCCATTCAACCGGTCAATAAGCAATGAGTTGATATCTTCCGTTCCCTTGCCCGCTATTTTGCTACCCGCTAGACGTATTGTCGAAAGCCCATCAACAGCCATGACATAAACGCCGCCAGCAAGCGGATTTGCACCTGGCAACTGAATTGCCGTATCTGCCTCAGGGAAAGCTAGCACCGACACTGTTGCCGAAGTAGAAGTCGACGTTCTATTTTCATCTACCCTGAGCGGGTTAGAAGTCGTGGTAATTGATATGTCTCTATATCCCACAGTATTGCTTGTCTGCTTATATACAGCCTCGCCAGTGAAACCGTTCGTCTCGGTTAAAAGTGCTGCTGCCTCTGCTGGGGTTATTAAAGCCCCTGCCAATTGCCGGCCTTCACGGGTCATGATCTGGATGTCTGATGGTGGTGATGCCACCTCTATCAACCCATCAGCAAGTTCTGTTTCATCATCAAGAAAAGCCGCATTGTCAATTTTTGATGTACCAAGAGCATTTAATGTCAGCACGCCATTGACCGAGCTTGCAAATAGCTTTTCCGAAATGCCCGAGTTTGCATCATCATTCTGGTCCAGCGCACGGTTAATCTCGTTGACCAACTGGTCCATCGGATCAACCGATCCCGCAAGACCTGAAGGTACGCCATCCGGGAAAAGCTCAATCGAGTGTGAAACACCATCCACTTTCACACTGAGTGTCGGCGATGTTGAATTTAAAACATCTCCTGGGATCGATATATCATTACTGGAAACGAATTGGGCTGCAGAAATCCCGGCGAAGGAAAACAACCTGACATCGCTGGCACCCGATGGAACCCCAGCAACAACACCGTCATTCCGCAAGGTCAATGCAGATGCAGGCGAAATCGATTGAGAAAAAATCGCCATTGGTTTTAAGCTTGGTGGAAAGGGGCTCGTCTGAGCCAAATTCAGCGAAAGCGTCGCTGACCCCACATTGGCTGAACCACTCTGCGCGAGCTGGGGAAGAGCTATCGCTAATTGTTGCGGATCCTCGACAAGGACTCGAATTGCCGCAGCGGCATTCTTTAACGGGGAGATCGTGAAAACATCGCCATCCTCGGGTTGTCCTGAAAAATTAACTACAACACCATCGATCAAAACCGATGATTTCCCAGATGAACTGTGTCCTGAAATTGCCGCCGTTATCGTCCATAACTCGATGTCAGAATTATATTTTGCAATATAATTCTCGGAACCGGTCAAACTGGCAGTCTTCAAATCAACGGTAACAATCCCCTTGCCCGTATTTGCAAGGGACGGTTCAGCTATGAGATTATCGGTGGAAAAAAACGGTTTTCCGAAATTACCGTTCAAATCAATGCCCGAAACATGTTGTTGGTTAAAGTTCACTGCAAGGCTCGCAGCAAGTCTGTTGAGTTGCTCAAAGCTCGTCATCAACTGATCATTATAGTCAACGATTCCTGCGAGTGACCCACCTGATAATCGTCCAATTGGCGTCGCCATCTGATAGGGATCAATCACAAAATTGATACTATCCCCCGATTTAGTCACAGCGAGGGTCTTTGCATCACTTCCTGAAACAAGCGATATCCCACCAGTGCCTTCACCAATATATACATCAACTGCGCCGCGCGAATTCTCGTCAATTGTTACGCCAACCAATTTGACAAGCTGGTTCAGCAAACTGTCACGACGATCAAGCATATCGTTTGATTTTTGTGCAACGCCGATATTGCTGTTCAATTGTGTATTAGTTGCCGCAATCTGCTGGGTGATTGCGTTCACCTCGCTTAATTGATCCGTTGCATCAGTTGTAATTGCCGTAATTTCGCGCGTCAATGTTCTGGACAAGTCCTGAAAGCGATCCACCAACTGCCCCGCGGATCCGATCGTCGTGATCCGATCCGGCAATGAGGTCGGGTTGCTTGCAAGGTCCTGAACCTTGCTAAAAAATCCCTGGATATAGGTCCCAAGATCATTTTCGGAGGAAAAGACTGTTTTTTCTAACCGATCCATCCGATCAGAAAATGCTTCCAATTTAGCAGCCGTTGCAGTTGCCGACCAAGCCTCCGCCTGAAGAAACGTATTTGTAGCCCGACGGACTACATCAACCGTAACGCCATTGCCCGAGTCCGAGCGAAGCAAAATAGGTGACATTGTCGCTTCGCCAACACCTATCAACTGCGCATCGCGGCGCGCATACCCTTCAGTATTTACATTTGTGATATTATTGCCAGTAACCTCCAGTGAGCGCCGATAAGCACTTAATCCGGCACTTCCTATACTGAGAATATCTGCCACGAACTTAGCCTTCTTATGTTGATCGACTATTATATTTTGGGATTTATTTACTGCGCTTCTGGCGCAACATTCTTGGCAAACATTTTCCGAATTGACTCACCGATCCCGAAGCCAGATTTACCACCTGCCAAATCCGCATAACGGTCATGCAGCATTGTTTGGAAAGGCTTTTCAGCTTCAGACTCCAAGGCCCCATCATCGAGCTTGGCTTCGCTCATCTCTTTCATCATTGTTTTGAGAAAGATGCCTTCAAATCCGTTGGCCGCCTGCTCCAGTGTCGGCTTTTGCCCGATCCCCCGGGCTTCCGACAATGTAAGCGAGGAATGCCGGGCCAGTCCTGTTGTGCCGGGATTGATCTTGAAATCAGACATCGCATCAGTCCTTAAATAATGATCAGTTCGGCGCGGAGTGAACCAGCCTGTTTTAGCGCATCGAGAATGGCAACGAGATCACTTGGTGACGCGCCGACAGAATTAACCGCATTCACAATGTCGGAAAGCAGCACGCCTGGCGCAAACAGAAACATCTTTGCAGGATCCTGCTTGATATCGATCTGGCTCGTTGGAGTTACTGTTGCCGGCGTTGGTGCAACAATTCCTGCCTCCCCGACAACCGCTGGGGTCCCCGGCGTCACGGTTGCTCCCTCGGTAATCTTGACCGTCATACTGCCATGGGAAACAGCCGCCGGTGAGAGTCGCACACCTTCCCCGATCACAATCGTACCTGTCCGCGAATTGACAATCACACGCGCAGGCGGCGCCGCAGTATCGACGCGGATATCCTGAATGGCTGACATGAAGCCAACACGTTGGTTTAAATCTTTTGGAGCATTCACTTGGACCGTTGATGCATCAATAGCTGAAGCCGTTCCCGGTCCCATGACGGCATCAATCGCTTGGGTCAAACGCAACGCAGTCGTAAAATCCGGGGTATTTAAATTCAGCAATAAAGCAGGCATGGTCTCGAACGGGGTGGCAACGGTCCGTTCGACCGACGCACCTCCGGGAATACGTCCCGCTGTTGGAATATTTACAGTTGTCTTTGAACCATTTGCGCCTGACACACCAAGGCCGCCTACCGCAAGGTTACCCTGCGCCATGGCATAGGTCTCGTTATCGGCGCCGACGAGGGGTGTCATCAGCAACGTACCGCCGACAAGACTTGATGCCTTGCCCAACGCGGCAACCGAGATATCGAGCCGTTGGCCCGGTTTGTAAAAAGCAGGCAACTCCGCAGTCACCATCACCGCTGCCGCATTCTTTGCACTCAGCGATGCAGCATCAATATTCAAACCGAACCGTGATACCATGCTCTGAATGCTTTGCAGCGTAGCAGCCACGTTACCGTCGCCGGTTCCGTTGAGACCAACGACAATTCCATATCCAACCAGTTGGTTGGAGCGCACGCCCGCAACCGAAGCTAGGTCTTTCACACGCTCGCCTGTAAGTGCGGTGCTTTGCGCTAGCGCAGAACCCAGAATTAACCCCAAAAAGAGAGGAACTACGGGAAGGAATTGAAACGCTTTCATTGCATTACGCATAATATGATCCTTCATTAGATCGGAGCGGCCCATCCGAAAAAGCGACCGAACCAACCCTGCCGGCTGGCATCAGCCAAATCCCCTGAACCCGTATAGCTGATTTGCGCCTGGGCAATTCGCCCGGATACGATGGTGTTTCCTGCAGCGATATCCTCGGGCCGCACGAGACCACTAATCCGCACAAACTCTTCACCATTGTTGAGCGTCAGCATCTTCTGGCCTTCAACCCACATATTGCCGTTCTGGTAAACCCTCGTAACCATGACCGTTAGGGTACCTGTAATGCTGTTGCTTTGGTTTGCCGCGCCAGAGCCGGAATAGTCTTGCGTTGAAGCGGCGCCCAAATTGGCATCGGTCAGCACAGGTGAAGCGATAGCAAGCGGGCCAAAAATTGCTGGTGGTAAGGTCACCGAATTTGACCCATCCCGTGCAAGCGTTGCGTCTGCCGATTTCGACGCATTGGTTGTTTCTGCAAGCGTCACCGTCAACACGTCACCAACAGCTCGGGCGCGCCGGTCTCCGACAAAAAAGCCCGGATTGGCGGCAGAGTAAATTGCTCCGTCCACACTCTTTTCATGCGAGGAAACAACCTTGTCATAGTCGCCCTGATAGCTTGCTGAAATCTTGGCTTCCCGTTGCGCGGAGCAACCTGCCAGCGCAGCGGTGGAAACAAGGAGAAGTGCTTTAATCAGTTTCATGCTCTTAATCCTTAGATATTTTGAACGAGGAATTTTTGCATCTGATCGACAGCGCTAACCGCTTTCGAGTTTACTTCATAAGCCCGCTGCGTTTCGATCATGCTCACAAGTTCTTCCACCACGTTCACATTCGATGACTCGAGCGCGCCCTGCAGAAGCTTTCCCACACCATTCGTCCCCGGAGCACCCACAATCGGGGCACCCGATGCACCTGTTGCCAAAGCAAAGTTCTCGCCGACAGGCTTCAAGCCATTCTCGTTGGGAAAGGACGCGAGCTCGAAATTACCAAGAACCTGAGAAGCAGCTTGGCCCGGAATTGAAGCCGATACGATACCGTCTCCCGATATGCTGATTGTGGTGGCATTTTCCGGAATAGTGATGGCGGGCTCCACCGGATATCCATTGGATGTCACAAGCAAGCCAGTTGAATTGCGACTGAAATTTCCGGCGCGCGAGTAGCCGACATTTCCGTCCGGCATAAGCACCTGAAAAAAGCCCTTGCCCTCGATGGTCACATCAAGGGAGTTATCTGTATTGATGATATTGCCCTGGCTATAATTTTTCTCGGATGAGACAATCCTTACGCCGGTGCCGATCGACAGACCCGTTGGCAATTCGGTATTTTGAGAAGTCTGCGCACCAGCAGCACGAAGATCCTGATAAAGCAATGTTTCGAAATTGGCGCGATCACGTTTGAACCCGACCGTATTCACGTTGGCGAGATTGTTCGAGATCACACTCATGCGCTGTTGTTGCGCATTCAATCCGGTTTTTGCGACGTGCAGTGCATCAGGCATCGAAAGAACTCCTCTTGAATATCTAGAAAATTAGCTACTTGATCGCATCAGCTTTGAAGTTTCCGTATCGATCTCTTTCGCTACGCCCAGCATTTTGACCTGCAGTTCATAGGACCGTTGAAGCTGGATCATTTCGACCATTGACTCGACGGAATTGACATTGCTGCTTTCAATGAACCCGGACGATAAATTTATCTTGGCATCATTGGCCGGAATAACACCGTCCTCGGGACGAAGGAAACTATCAAGCCCCTTTGAGATATTGGCGTTTGGGACGTTCACAAGATCAATGCGACCAGCCGGAACCATCAGATTTCCCTCTCCGCCAACAGGCCGATAGGAGATTGTGCCATCCTTGGCGATTTCGATTTTATCATAAGGCGGAAGAATAATCGGGGCTCCGCCGCTGGTGATTGCATTACCGTCACCATTTCGTAAAACGCCCTTATTGTCAGGCGTCAGATCACCGCGCCGCGTCAGTATCTTTTCACCGGTGCTGGTCTGCCCAACCAGAAATCCGTCACCGCTGATGGCAACATCAAGCGGCCGTTCGGTCGGGATCAATGATCCACCGGTTGTATCGATCCCGCCCTTTTGGGTGAGAGAGAAAACTCTGTCTTCGACTTGCCCTCTGCCTTCCAGGTAAAGCGAACCAATATTGAAATTCAAATCCCGACGAAAGCCGATCGTATTCTGATTGGCCAGATTGGCAGCAACAAGCCGTTGCGTTTGACCAACCTGACGCATCGTGTTGAGCGTGACTTGCGCGATACGATCCATGATGAACTCTCGTCGACTTTCAATAAGGCATTGTTAAACGCCAAATTCATGACATCCCACACTCTTCTAGCAAGTGTTATGCCATAGCCGCTAAAGTCGAGAGTTGGGCCTATTCAGGGCCAAAAATACCCGGAAGGGGCCGAGAATAAATCTAAAATAAATTGAAAAAAGTGTTTGAACACACAATTCTGAATAAAAATAACCTTTAGTGAGGCACACAATAGGAATGCCGGACCAATCCTGAGGATCAGCCCGGCATAAAATGAGAACTTATCCGCGAATCTGGATGATTGTCTGGGTAAGTGTAGTGGTCGTTTCAATCGCCTTCGCATTCGCCTGGAAGTTACGTTGCGCAGTGATCAAATTGACGAGCTCTTCCGTGATATCAACGTTTGATCGCTCGAGCGAACCGGACTGGATCGACCCAAAACCATCGCCGCCCGCTTGGCCAAGGCTTGCATCACCCGATACCGATGTTGCGACATAGTTCGCATTACCAACTTGCTTAAGTCCGTTCGGGTTTGCAAAATTGGCGAGGATCAGTTTGCCAAGCGCTTCCGTTCGACCATTCGTATAGTTGGCGCGTACAGTCCCGTTCGCATCAATGTTTAGACCATCAAGGCGCCCAGAAGGATATCCGTCCTGCTGGAGTGAAAGAACTGAGAAGGGTTGCGAGAACTGTGTCGAGAACTTGCCGTAATCAATTGCGAGATTGATCAGGTTTGAACCGTTGGCCGGATCGAACGGCGAGTAAATAACACCTTCTTTCGGTGAGTCGAGCTTACCGAACGTATCGAACGTCAACTCGCCCTGATCGAGATAGAGCGGGAACCAGTTTTGTGTCTCACCAGGATCCTGCGTGATAATCTCGCCATTCTCATTAATGAAAAGCTTGTTGTCATCTGCGTCCGTCGCTTGTTTCAGGTTGGTAATAACCGGCACTTTCCCAGGATCAACAGTGACATTTCGAAGTCCGTAATTCGGATGTCCTACCACGTTGATCTGCGAGGTACGGCCCTTTGTACCAGACGTGAAAACAAGCCTGTTATTATCAACATCAAACTGCACGCGAACACCACTGACCGTTCTGCCTGTGACCTCGTCTTCAATTTGGTTGACACGTTCCTGTATGGCAGACGCAAAGGTATCACCTGTGTAAGCACGTACCGGCAATTTGATCGTGCCAACGATCCCATCAACCGTGAATGTCATCAGATTTTCACCTAATGTCTCATTTGGAACAAAAGTCTGGTTCAGCGGTGCAATAGCACGCGTACCTGTCGCAACTGCGGGGGTAGAAACAAGACCTGTTCCAGATAGAACCAGAGCTTGGGTGTCATACGAACTGCCGATACCGAGCAAATCGTTTGAAGAGCCAAGGTACGGAGAATCTTCGGTTACTTGCCCCGTAGCAATATCGGAGAAGATAGCGCTGCCTAATTCAACGCCCGGCACGGAATTACTGCCAGTCGCGCCAACTGCCTCTTTTACCTTGATCTCACCATTAATACGTAACGTTGAGGAAAATTTACTTCCATCCGATTCACCCGTAATTAATAACTTTGTAAGCGAACTTGGAGGCTCATCCAATTCAGATCCGTCACTGATCCCGAACTCCGTCTCAATTAAATCTTTGCCTTTTATCGTCTCGAGGACAGTATGACTAAGAGTAGGAACTTCGGAAGGAATGGTTACTTCAATATCTCTGACATCTCCTTCTTGCACCCCAAATGTAATAATCAGCTTTGTTGGTTCATCATCATCGTCAAATGCAACAAGTCTTTGTCCATCTCCACTGCCGTAGGATGCACTTGTTTCAAGCGCCGCCTTGACTTTTTGCAAGATTGTTGTGGTCGTATCCGCCGAGACAAGCGCGACTGAAACCCCGTCTACCACGATTGTATCGGCATACCCTAGGGTTGTCGCTGGAGCGATGAAATCGAATGAAATCTCCTGTTCCTCTGAAACATTGGAGCCGGAGGTCGCATCGGAATCGTATGCTGCTATAATTGCAGTGACAAGGTCGGCACCTGAAAGAGCAGTAAGTTCCGAGTTAGTGTATGTGAACGTTCTACCCGAAACCTGAATATTAATAGACTCCCCTACAGCAAGAGAGACATCACTCAAATCATAGCTGTCGACCTGGCTTTGAATCTCATCCGTTGTGGCAAGCGAAGCTCGCCCG
Source organism: Alsobacter soli (assembly GCA_945883115.1). GTDB lineage: Bacteria > Pseudomonadota > Alphaproteobacteria > Rhizobiales > Beijerinckiaceae > CAIUPE01. The sequence goes on along the minus strand of CAMCXA010000008.1, from coordinate 43,434 downwards.
ACGCGAATAGAGCTATCCTCTCCTGTTACGCCCGAAATAAAGCTGAATTGTCTCGAATCTTTATTATATTTCACTTCAATACCAAAACGGTGATCATTCGGATCAAGCAGATAATCACCATCCGGAACCAACTCTCCGCCATTCCATGAAGTACCAGCTCTGATCAGAGCCGGAGTGGATGTCGTCTTCAACGGCAATCCGAGATTGGACGCTGTCGGCGAATAAACCTGTAAACTATTGAAACGGGCCTGCAATTCGTTCGCATTGGGGCCTATCAATGTGCGGTTTGGCGCAAATGTCAGCGATCTATTTTCTTGATCGTACCCTACGGTAATGGGCCATGTTGTCGGAACACTATCTTCAACCCATGTTACCGACTCTTTTCCAAATTCATAACCACGATTATTCATCGCCGCATTCAACCGTTTCTGAACCGTCTCGATCAGTTCCGCACGAGTGAGTTGCAGGTCACGCTCGGGGGCCGCTAATCCAGAGGCCGTCCCATCAAGCGGCGTGCCTTGGGAGCCAGATGCACCAAGCAAGTCTATCTCGATCGGTCTCGAGAGCCCTTGATCATTTCCCGCTTCATCAAGTGAAATCAGATCAATCTTGATGATATCATTGCCAGGCACGACCGAGCCCGCTTTATTGATATATGTATCTGTGATCTTGACGTACCGATCGTCGCCAAATGCTTCGTTGACCGCTCTTGTCAACTCAACTGCCAAAGAAGTGCCCGTATACTTGCCGCTTTTAATGCTAATGCTAACTGGCTCAGAACTTCCATCGGAAATAGTGAACATATTTTCGCCCCAATACTTGGCTCCCGCATCAGTGAAGCCTCCCTCACGGGTTTCATCCCACTCAGCTGGGTCGCTCGTGATTTCAACTTCGGTACTATCCGTTTCTCCGAAATCGAAGCCACCTGTCCGGATGTTTACACCTGTAACTCTTGCTGGGGAGGACGGCGAACTGACATTTTGTTCATCCAACTTATAGAGTGGATGTGGAGCACCCGGCACAAAAGTAGGATCAAGTGATTGGGGATCAGATGTCGTCTGTCCGAACTTGTTGATGTAAAGTGTTTGACCTTGTTCGTCTTTTGCTGCGATCAGCGCTGGATCAAGCTCATTTGCACCCACATACACATAGGTCTGCCATTTATTGGATGGTGTTGTCTCGGTTGCGTTGCTGGTTTTGACATAATAGATCGTTGCAATTGTCGGATTGCCAAGCGAGTCGTAAATAGTAATCGACGTCGACTTGTTGAATGTGTCTGGATCGTCGCGATTGAAAATATAAGGGTTACTCTCTGAATAGCGAGAGTTCTGCGGAATGATCTCCGCGTCGGCCGGTAGGTTCAACCCAAGTTCAATCTTTTCAGTTGCTGCGGGCAACCCCGAATTCACCGGCAACTGAAGATTTTTCGCACTGTCTGCACTCGTCGATGTGACCGATCCGTCATCGTTGACCGGGAAAACCTGCAGGTACTGGCCCTTGCTGTCCACCACATATCGGTCATTATTCACGCTGAATGAACCATTTCTCGTATACACCGTCTGGCTTGAGGTCAGGCTCGGCTTCATCGCAAAAAAGCCTTGCCCTGTAATCGCCAGATCGAGTGCGTTCAGCGAAGACTGGATATTGCCCTGCGTAAACTGCTGCTTGATCGATTTGAGAATAGTACCCGAACCGATCGCACTAGACGCATTCTGCAAGGGAGACGTCGCAAAAATATCACCGAATTCGGCTCGGGAGCGTTTAAACCCCGTTGTTCCAACGTTCGCAACGTTGTTCGACGTTGTTGAAATGTCGGCTTGAGCGCCGTTAAGACCAGTGAGTGAGGTATAAAATGACATTGGATGTTCTCTCTTGCGTTAGCTCTGGATCGGTTGAAATCGAAAAAATCAGTACTTGATGCTCTTGATCGTCGCCATATTGACCTTGCCCGCACCGGCAACTGTAAACAGCATGTCTTCGGTGGCGGTCGGGATCGATGCTTCTGTGATCGCCCCGTAAACATCCGTGCCAACCGCTTGTGATTTACCTGCGTTCATCATCGTGGCCTTGATCGTGTACCGCGAATTGCCGACAGCAGTGCCGCTGTCATCCTTGCCATCCCACGAGAAGCCAACAAGTCCTGCCGGATTTGAGCCAAGATCGATTGTTTTTACCAATTGGCCCTGCTCGGTAGAAATCTGGAGTGTCAAATTGCCAGTTGAAACAGGAAGATCAACCGCGCCGCTGATGCCGCCTGTTGAGTCCGCCAACGCCGTGTTACCCGGAACAAGAACAGTCTTGCCAACGAAACTCGCTGCCGTTGCAATACGGTTCTGCGAAATCTCGCTCGCAACTCCGGTCATTGTCTGATTCATCTGCTGGATACCAGTTACGGTCGAAAACTGCGCCATCTGGGCAATCATTTGCGTATTATCCTGTGGTGCAAAAGGATCCTGATTGGCCAATTGTGTGGTCATAAGCTTCAGAAAGTCCTCCTGCCCAAGCGAGTCTTTCGATTTGTTGGTCGCCGCTTGCACGTCACTGAGCTTTTTGGCACCTAACTTTGAAAGTAAGGCGTCGAGTGATTGCTGGGCGGATGAGCTGATTTCGGCCATAAAAAGACTCCTTCAAAAATTCAGTTTAAATTTCGATTACTTGCCGACGCTGATTGTCTTGAGCAACAGGGATTTGGCAGTCGTCAGCACCTCGATATTGTTCTGGTATTGCCGTGACGTCTCGATCATGTCGATCATCTCCTGATCCCGATCAATTGCAGGAGAAAAAACAAAACCTTCAGCGTCTGCCAGAGGATGACCCGGGCTGTAGCGCTTTTCAGGCTCGGCTGTGGAACGCACAATATCAACAACATCCACCGTCGAAATACCCGCGAGCGGTTGACCCATTGGTGTTTTAGTCTCGAAAACTGGAAGCATCGGCTTATAAACGGCTTCTCTTGAACCGGCCAACGCATTCACATTCGCGAGATTACTCGCAATCGTATTGAGACGGATATTCTGTGCGGCCATAGCACGCCCCGAAATATCAAAAATGTTCATACTACCCATTATTCGCCCCTCAATGCACTACGCAGGGTCCGGATTCTGCCATTCAGAAATTGTAGTGTTGCTTCATAACGGGTTGCATTCTCGGCAAATTGAACCTGCTCAATATGCAATTCGACTGTGTTCCCATCGAGCGACGGAGACACCGGAACGCGATATAGAGAAGATGGCTCAAGTCCTTGCCCGGCAAAGCCTATGTGGTTGCTTGCCGTTGTGACAAGATCGCCGCCGCTCGTCGCATTCTTGTACGCGGAAGCAAAATCGATATCGCGTGCCTTGAAATTCGGTGTTGCGGCATTGGCAATATTTGATCCCAGAATTTCGAGACGCTTCTGCCGCAGCGATAACGCTGTGGCGCTTCCATTCAGGAATTGATCAATGACACCCATCTCTGCCTCGTCTGCTTCGGGACCATTCTGTCCGCAACGAGTAACAGCAAGTGTCGTGCCAAGTTTTAGTGGGAGATATTAAACAAGCCAAGAGTGAGAAAACTGCGGCTCTGCAGGCGTAAAATAAGCCGAACAGTCAAGATTACCCTGGGGAAAATGCAGACAGGGAACGAAACGACCTAGAGCCATCCCTCACCGGTCGGTGCATTTTTGAGGTCTTTTCCCATAATCTGTCGGAGCGCCGCAGCGAAATGGGTCGCGCCCTTTTTTCGCTTCGCTTCACCATCAAGTTGTCGGCGTAAAATCACGTCACCGGCCCAATCAGGCCCTTCCAATGTGAAGCCGCCATATTGCTTAAGGAGATCATTGATCGCGTCAAGAAACTCTTTTTCAGTCATGAGCCACCCGATTATCAGGCGAAAATATCGTATGCCAATCGACGCTCTGCAAGGCTCGTTGGAACCCTTGAAATAAGAGCGTAAAGTGCTGCTGCTTTGTTCTGGACGTAGAGCGGGTCAAATGAAAAACGCGCCTCAAGCCAACTAAGTGCCGGTACGGCATCAGAAGACGCGCCGCGTGGTGCAAAAATCCGGCTTGGTTGTTCAGCCGCTGCAATTTCTGGCTTGTCACTGAAGAAGGAAAGCGCACCCGGCTGCCGACGCCGGTTGACAGCGCTCTGGACCTCCAAAGGGTCAAATTGCAAAAAAGTCGCTTCGTCCATCTGGACTTCAGATGCTGGCAATACGGGGCGAACGGTTTCGTAATCATTTTGGCCCATTGATGCGCGCGCCGCGACAACAAGCGGTGGCAACAAACTCGATACAGGTTGGCGTGCAATACCGACTGTCGATAAGGCCATGGCGATCCAAGCGCGTAGTCAAAGACGGAATGTCTAGATGCGCTGGATATGACCATTAAACGAGTTTCCAAAATATTTCTAGTAAAAGTAGACAGCCGTACCCGTTTTCCGTCTGCACCCGTGCAGCGGAAGAACAAAACATGATCGGTAGCGTTTCTGATCGCGCAAAATCGCTATTCTGGGTTAATGACGGTCGGATCCTTCAATACTTTAATGTTGATTTCAAACTTTCACTCCCGAATTCGTCAGGAGATCAATTCCGTGATCGAACGCATCATCTCTGAGCCCGTCTGCAAAGCACGCGAATTGCCATTATAAGCTTGCTGCGACTGGATCATCTGCATGAGTTCGCTGGTCAGATCGACATTTGATTTCTCGATCGTCCCCTGCTTTATGGTGCCAAGACCATCGACCCCCGCACCGCCAATCGCGACAGCACCGGATCGATCCGTGCCCATGAGCTTATTCGATCCAACTTGCTTCAGTCCGGAATCGCTCGCAAATCGACCCAAAGCAACATAGGAGACAGGAATATTGGCTCCGGCGGTTGTGGTAACAGTCAGCAGACCTTTTGAAGAAATCGTGACTGTCCCGATTGTTTCGGGCTTGCCGCCGACAGCGTCGACAAGATTGATGGGCGACAGACTGGCAGCCTGAAGATTGCCATTAACCGCCTTGCTCCCTAAAAGGGCAGCGCCTGAATCATCAACCAGATTGCCATTCCTATCCATCGAGAGCCGTCCGGCACGGGAATAAGTTGTTGTATCGGTTGCTTCTCCATCGGGAGCATCACCAAAAATAAAATAACCCGCACCATCAACTGCAAAATCAAGGCTGCTGCTTGTGCCCATCATCGAACCCTGAGCGGTTGTGCGCTCGATGGATAATGTCGAAACACCCTTCCCGAAGACGACGCCCGGGCGGGTCCCTGCTTCTTCATTGATGATATCGGCAAAACGCGCCTCGGACCGTTTGAAGCCGTTGGTGCTCGCATTCGCAAGATTGTTTGAGATCACGCTTAAATTCTTTGAAGAAGCCTGAAGACCGGTCAATGATGTTCTCAACATGAAGTGAAGCGCCTTTCAAAAAATTTTCATCTTATTCACTGCAAGGCGCATGCCAGAATTCACCTATTATTGAACAGAAAAGAAACCAATTTTCAGATCAAAATCGATAAGAAAGTGAACGTGAACCAAAAAATTTTACCTTTACTGAAGAAAATACTTCAAAATACACGCTAAGAGACATTTTCAATTTGTCTGTTTTAACATCGCAATCTAAAGTCCCGCGCAGTGATCCACTCAATCGGAAGCCACCTGCTGATGCTCAATCCAAAAATGCTTTCAGGTTTCAGTGCAAAAGGCCGGAAAATAGTAGCCGTTCCGCGCTCAATGACAGATACCCGCGATCAACTGATTATGCTGATCGATGAGTATTGGCGTTATTACTGCAATCCTGCCGAGTACTCTTATGTGGATCACAGGGTCGATCCGGTCAGCGGCAACGTCACCGAAACCCATATTGTCGCGCGTTGGCGGGATATGCACGAGATCGTTCAGCATCAGGACGGCGTGACAATCATCTCTCTGTTATGGGAGGGTCGTTTTCTCCCTCTTACCAAAAAAGGCGATCAGGAAATTGTTCTTGGTATCGCCACACGCGAAATCATCGAGCAAATTCTTGCTGAAATTAAATATGCCGTCAAAATCGGAAAACTGGATTCACATCTTGGGTACCAAAACATACAGATTGCATAGGGCTGAGGATCATGCGTCATTCATCCACTCGCGGATCTGACAGATTGCCGCCTTCTTGATCTGGGAAACTCGCCCCACGGTGAGAGAAAGTATTTCACCAATCTCTTCGAGATTTAATTCCTCGACATAGTAAAGTTGCAAAACAAGAGCTTCGCGCTTTTCAAGACGCTTCAACATTCCGGCAAGCCTTTGCCGGAGCTCTGTCGTCAGTAAAACAGCCTCGGGCGAAGGCCCGGCGTCGGCGAACCAGCTCGAATGGTCATCATAAATCTCGTCGAGCGATTTCTTGGCCGCTTGGGAAATTTGATTCTGCCAATCGTGTAATTCATCAATTCTGATACCAACTTTTTCCGCAAGCAACTCGGAATTATGGGGGTCGCGCCCCTCATTCTTAAGGGCCTTTTCGGCGGCAATAATGCTGTCCCTGCGTTGAACAGCCAACCTTGACAACGTAAAATTTGAACGCAGATGATCAATAAGCGCACCTTTCACCCGGATCGCGGCATATGTGCCGAAAGTTGCTTCGCCCGTATCCTGAAATCGTTGCGCCGCTTCAATCAAAGCAATCATGCCGATCTGGATCAGGTCGTCAATATCGAGCAGATCTCGAACCCGGCCATGAACCTGCCATGCAATCTTTCGGGCGAGCGGAATATGCTTTTGAACCCGTTGATTGATTTCGCTCTCGGTGATTTCGCTTTGGGAATAGGCAATCAGTGTCATGACATGGCTTCCTCTGCTGCAACATCCCGATCATAAAAAGGACGAAAAAACCCTACAGCGCCCTCGTCCACAACAGGCGGAGGACTTGCCAGAACGACTTGTGCAATCGAAAGGATTGCCTTTGAGGCTGGTGCATCGGGGAAACTGTCAATCACCGGCTCGCATTTGCTCACCGCTCGTCCAAGCCGCTCATCATTTGGAATACTCCCTATATGATGTAACGCCACAGGTAGAAACTTGATCACAATGGCCTGAAATCGTTGAAAGATCTGGATGCCCTGCGTGTCATTCGTCGCCCGGTTCACAACAATGTCAAACTGCGTGCGCCCCGTCTCCTGATGCAAAACCTTGATACTCGCATAGGCATCCACAAATGCCGTCGGCTCCCCGACAACCACCACGATCACTCGATCGCAGGCTGCGACAAAATCAATGACATTGTCCTCGACACCCGCCGCCGTATCAACGATCAAATAGTCGATCTGTGGTGCGATGCTGCTGATCGAGCTGATGATAGATTGACGTTTATCGTCTGAAAGACTCATCAGTTCGGCAAGCCCGCTTCCGCCCGCAATCAGCTTCAGACCGGACGGGCCGGACACCAGCACATCCTGCACGGCGCAACGCCCCGATATGGCGTCAACAATGGTGCGGCTGGCTCGGCAGCCCAAGACAAGATGCGCGTTAGCAAGAGCCAAATCGGCATCAAAGACAGCAACATTCTTGCTGTTTCGCTGCAGAGCGAGCGCAAGATTCACCGAGAGGTTCGTCTTGCCAACCCCTCCCTTGCCGCTCGTGATCGCGATAGCCTGTGGACGTTTCATAATGTCTACCGTCAATTCAAAGGTTCAGAACCGCTGCCGATAAGGCTGCTGTGAATCACATCTTCGAGCATGGCCAGATCCGGTTCGATCAAGCCCTTCACGAGATGTGCCGTCGATGCGAGATAAGCAATTCCCGGGCCACGCAGACTCAAGAGGCTCAGCGTCATCAAAGACACCGGTGCTTCATCAAGTTTTGTTAGCGCGAGCGCATCCAGTCTCGGATAGCGGTCCATCATCCGCTCGATCGTCTCGACCGAGAGATTCGAGGCAATTGCGCCATACCGCAAGATTGGCGGCAGATCGGCCGCGTTCTCTTCCAGCACCATCATCAACGCGCTGCACTCGACAAGCGAACTCGGCATGTCGATAAACAGTGACATCCGCCGCCCGGAGTTTTTCGAAAGCTGCGCAAGCTCGGTCGCCTGTTCGATGTCGATCACCGGCACGTCAAGAATCCGTCCATAAGCGCGCAGCTGCTCAGCAGCGCCCATTTTGCTTGTGTCAGCATTGACGAAGGTGATCTTCTCGTCCGGTGATGCCATTTTTGCGCGTGCCGCAAGCTGCGCGAGAAATGTCGTCTTGCCCGAACCCGAAGGCCCGAGGGTGGTAACCACACGAGGTCCGTCCGTCAGCGACGGAGCATTCTTGTGCAGAATGCGTCCGGCTAGAAACGCCGCAAAACGACGATCCGGATCGGTGCATGAAATCGCATCGGCCTGCGCCAGAAACACCGAAATCAGTGCCGGTGACGCGCCCGCCTGCTTCAACCCGCCAAGCATCAGTTCCGAGCCGAGCATCGCCTTGATCTCGCGCACCTGCTGCTCAAGGGCATCAATCCTGAGCTGTTCCTTGCCTGCCTGCTTTGGTGCAGGAGCAGCGGCGAATTCCGGTACCGACTGGCGCTTGAATTCCGGTGCCCGTGCGCTTTCTTTCAAAAGCTCGGCGAAAGCGGATTTCCGATCATTCAACGCCGCATTTGACGAAACCGAAACCGAAACGGACTCTTCGCCGAGATCATAATCCATCGACTTGATCTTGGCAGGATGTCCCGCAATGATCTCGATGCCACCGGCGACCTTCCGCGTTGACAGAATGACGGCGTCCTCGCCACATTCCCGCATGATCCTCGCCATCGCCTCGCGGCTGTCTTCAGCAATGATTTTCGTGCGCTGCATCATGGTTCGTTCTCCTTAAGCCGCCGCGCCAATGACGGCGATTACGTTAACCCGCTTGTTTTCGGGTAATTCCTTGAAGGACAGGACAAGCCCGTCCGGAGCCACCTGCCGCACTAGCGCCGAAAGATCGCGGCGCAGCGCAGGTGACGTGATTAGCACCAGTGTCTTGCCCAACTTGCCGAGGCTCTGGTTTTGCTCCTCGAAAGCTTCCATCAATTTCCGGGCGAGGCCCGGCTCGATCGGCGCACTGTCCCGGCCACTCTGGCGGGCATTCTGGATCATCAACTGTTCGAGACCCGCATCAATCGTCACCACGGACAGCTCGTCCTTCGGCGACGACACGCGCTGGATCAGGATCGGTCCAAGCGCGATACGCGCCGCTTCGATCAAATCTTCAGGCTCGCGCCCCTTCGAGCTCGCAAGCGACTCGAGAATGCGACGCATATCCGACACGGGAATTTGGTCGGCGGTCAGTGCCTTCAGCACCTGCGTCAGCAGCGACAATGAAATAATCTTCGGCACGACACCCGAAACCAGTGCTGGCGCGGTTTTCGCCGCATGATCAACAAGCGCCTGCACATCATCCTGCCCCAGCAGATCAGCCGCATGCTGCATGAGCAATTGGTGCAAATGGGTCGCAACAACCGTGCTCGGATCAACCACGGTGTAATCCGCAGCCATCGCACGCGTCTTGTCCGCAGGATCGATCCACACGGCATCAAGGCCGAATGTCGGATCCTTGACGGCCTGGCCCGGCAGCACAATATTTCCGTTATTATTCTGGATCGCGAGCAACTTGCCGTGGATCACCTGATCTTCAGCCACTATCACGCCTGCAATCGTAATCCGGTATGCGGAAGGCATCAGGGCCAGATTATCGCGGATCCGCACCGTCGGAATAATAAATCCGAGGTCACGCGACACCTGCTTGCGAATGCCGGTAATCCGGGAAACCAATGCACCCTTCTTGTCATCCTCGATCAATGGAATCAGGCCATAGCCAACTTCCAGCAGCAAGGGAGGTGACGAGGCAACATCCTCGATTGTAACCTGATCTTCATTCTCGTCAGCCGCCGCCGCATTTTCAAACTGCGCACCTGAGGAGACTTTATCGTCGGAATCCTCATCCTTTTCACGCGCCGCATAATAGGCAATTGCCGCCGATCCTGCCGCCGCGGTGAGGAACAAGAGATTTGGCATGCCGGGCATGATACCGATCAGGCCGAGAATGCCCGCAACCGGCCACCAAGCCTTGCGCATACCGACCTGCTTGATCAGTAATTCGGCTAGATCATTGCCACCCGACTCGCGGGTCACGATGATTGCGGTCGCAATTGACAACAGCAATGACGGAATTTGCGCAACAAGACCGTCGCCGATCGCAAGGGTGATATAGATCGCTGCGGCATCAGAAAGCGCTAAGCCATGCTGCAACACTCCAATGAACAACCCGCCAACCACGTTTACGGCTAGGATAAGAATACCTGCTATTGCATCGCCCTTCACAAATTTCGTTGCACCATCCATCGAGCCATAAAAGTCGGACTCGCGAGAGACGTCTTCGCGACGTTTGCGAGCCTGTTCGTGGGTCAGAACGCCGGCATTCAAATCGGCATCGATAGCCATCTGCTTGCCGGGCATCGCATCGAGGGTAAATCGCGCCGTGACTTCCGAGACGCGCCCCGTACCCTTCACGATCACGATCATGTTGATGATCATCAGGATCAGGAACACCAGCATACCGATAACGAAATTGCCGCCAATGACGAACTCACCAAATGATTCAATAACCGCACCGGCTGCATGCGCCCCCTCATGGCCATGTTGCAGAACCACACGGGTCGAAGCGACGTTCAGCGACAAACGTAGAATTGTTGCGAACAGCAAAACAGTCGGAAAGGACGAGAAGTCGAGCGCCCGGCGCATGTTTACGCTGACCATTAGAATGGAGAGCGCAATCAGGATATTCGCCGTGAAAAAGATATCGAGAAGGATCGTTGGGATTGGAACAATCATCATCAGGATGAATGCAACTAGCGCGATAGGCAGCATTAAAGCCCGGATAATGGGTCCGAAGCCCTTCTGTTGATTTATCGACACCGCATCAGTCACTGATTTGCTCCACTTGTCGGAATTACGTCGGTTTTCTTGGTTTCTGACACCTTTCGGAGCCGGACAACCGACACTTCATCTGTTGCCTACCCATCCAAGCAACATGCGTGCCATTGGCTATAAATAAGGAAATTCAAAAAGTCGGCACGGCTCTTGCTTTAACACTTCCTAACGCAATTCAAGTTGAGAGGTATGCGCCGTGCGATCAATCATTTCTGCCATTCTGGCCGGGTGTCTGCTGACAGCCTGCGTGCCGTCAGGAAGCACCGTCAATATGTCAGCAAGTTCCGCGCCGATCCGGGGCGTTGGCTATGCAGCCATCTCGATCCAGCCGGGCCGGACTGCGATCCAGAAGCAACTTGCTGCCATCCGCGCCTCAAGGCTCGCTGCAATGCGCGAACTGGCCGAGAAAATCTATGGCCTCGACGTCAATGCCTATGTGTCAATCTCCGACTCGGTGATGATCGCGGATACAATGCGGGGCAACGTTGCCGGTATAGTTCGAAGCGCGCGCACAGTCAGCATCGGCCCCGTCAAATCAGACATTTACGAAACCATCCTTGAAGTCGACGCCGCCGATGTTGTCGCAATGATGCGCGAAACACCTCAACCCCGTTACCGGTAAAATCCCATGTCATCGTTACGCCTCACTTCTCTTCTGATTGCTAGCTGTCTCGGGCTTATCTGTTCCGTTGCGTCTGGCCCTGCCCTCTCCGGCACGAAACTTATTCGCGCCGAAGGCAGAGCCTCGATTGCAGGGAATAATGTGGAGACTGCCCGGAAGGCAGCCTTGGCTGAAGCGCTCTATGACGCCGCCGGCCAGGTGCGGATGGTTGTTCGTGGTGCAAGTTATCTCTCGAGCGCCGGAACAATCATGGAAGATACAGGAATTGCTGTCGAAGGTTTGCTGAAGGGCTATCAGGTCGTTGACGAGCGCCGGGAAGGCTCCCGCTATCTCGTTTCCATCGAAGCACTCGCCGACACAGATGATTCCGAATGTACCTCGCGTAAACGCGCGGACATCGCGATCGCTCCCATCAGCGTGCAGGTTGCTCAGGGTCTTTCCGGCGTTGACGAGCGTATGGCGCACGAAAGCCTCGAACGCTTTCTGGGTGATTTGAAAGCAAGCGATTCGTGGCGCGTTACCGATGACCGGAATATCTACGGTAAAACATTGGTTGGTGCCGGCGCACCGAAAGTGGACCGCTACACCGCGCTTCTTAAAGGCTATACCACAAGTGCCGCAGGTTTCACCCTGTCAGGTCGCCTCGTCGTGGAACGCGACAGAGCAGATAATCTTGCATTGAACAGAACCGATCTGGTTGCAACGGCTACCCTGCAATTAATTGATAATTACACGGGCAGCACCGTCGAAACCATTCGTGAAAAAAGTAAAATCCAGATCGCCAATCGGCTCTGGGGAACCGAAATCGACATTTCTGAGGAAGACGCGCCGACTACCCTCGCACCGCTTTGGTCAGCGATTGAAGCGCGTCTGGAAGACCGCTTGGGCTGCCAGCCCCTTCGCGCCGTTATCACATCGATCAGCGCGGATCGGGCAACACTATCCGTCGGCAGCGAACAAGGCGTTAAGACAGGCGACTATTTCCTGGTGGAATTCATGGCAAACAGCAAGAATGCCTGGCAGTTGATGCGCGTCGAACAAACCTCGCCAACCACATCATCTGCACGATTCATGAAGGCGACGACTGGTATCAGGGTCAATGCTTTGGCAACGTTACTCCAATGAAACAAAAATATTTGACACCCCTCGCATTGGCTTTCGGCGTCAGCTTTGGAATGCCGTTACCTGCAACCCACGCCAACGACTCACATTGGGGCGCAGATGATTTGCGCCGGGTCGTTCGCGAATGGCTCGTCTCAACCGGTAAACCCGTTCCTTCAGATGAGAGCATTGGACCGATTGATGACCGTCTGCGCCTTTCCGCCTGTGACAGAGCACCGACGCTTGCCCCTCGTAGCACGCGCGGCACGAGCATCGTCATCAAATGCTCAAGCCCGGTCGCATGGGAGCAGATCGTTCGTCTCAACGGATATCAACCGCCCGGCATGGCATCCGACGGCGTCACAACGTCCAACCAGCGCAAGGAAACATGGAAGATGATTGTTGCCCGCAGCTCTCTACCCGCTGGCACGATCCTTTCGGCTGATATGGTCGAGGAACGAAGTACGGGCAACCAACCGGGAGACTTGCAGATCAAATCGCTCGAAGAGGCGATCGGCCTTCGCCTGAGTGCGGCAATTGGCGCCGGTAGCATCCTGACAAAACGGAATGTCGCCCGCGCTCCTGATGTACTCAAAGGTGAAAAGATTACACTCCTCGCAATCGGAGGTGGGTTCTCCATTTCCGCCGCTGGGATCGCGGAAGAAGATGGCTATCTGGGCGATATTCTTCACGCCCGAAACCTTAAATCTGGCACAAGCGTTGCAGGGAAATTAGGTGCGTCGGGTATCGTTGAAATTCGTTTTCAATAATTCGGAAATTTATGCTAAAGAAAGATGGCGATCGGCCGTCTATAACCTTGAACAATGGTGATCAAAATGATTGACGGTATCAGTCCTAAACTAAGATTAATCGAAACTGCTCCTCGGAAGAGTATTTCTGCGGAAGCTAATGCGCTGGAAATGGGTGTGGCAAACAGTTCGGGTTCAAAGAAGAATGTTGTTTCACTCAACTCTACGTTGATTGCTCTTGAAGCAAAGCCGCCAATCGACAAAGATCGCATTCAGGCAATCCGTTTTGCAATCCAGAACAATGACTACCCGGTTGATTTTGATAAACTGGCAGGCAAAATGATCGAGTCTCAACTCTTCTCGGAAGCAGGACGATACTGAGTTGACGTCCACGTTCAAGCAAGATCTCGAGCTTGTTCAGGCAAACCTCAAACGTGTGAGCGAAGCCCTCCCCGGAGATGATCTTGCCGAGCTTGAGGCAGCCACTGCGGAGCTTTCCGATGCGTTGGAAGCGTTGTCCCGGAATTTGCCTGCGTCCGAGGATGAGCGGCAGATCATTATTCTATTACAGCAACAAACGGGACAACTCGAGAAAGAGCTTGCGGTAAGAAGCCTCCCTGCGCATGATCAGACACGCCGCAAAAAGGCCAAATTCGGCTATCATTAAGCAGGCAGTCGGAGTTCGTGAATGCCCGTTATTGACTTGCACGTCATTATAATGAGCTTTGTCGGTATTATACTCATGGCTCTCGCCGGCGCGGCCACCTATTTTATTAAATTGATTTTTGACCAATTGCGTGATCTTTCAACCCGCATCGAATCATTAAGCAGCCAGATTTCCTCGCTGGAAATCGGCATTGTACGCGCCGCAATCAATCAGGATCAGACAATTTCCGAGTCTGTCCGAAAGATGCAAGCGGACGTGAAATCACTCGAGTTTCAGCTGCGCGATACCGGACATGTCCGTGAAAACCCAGAGATCGTCGATACCGCCATTCGGATGGCCCGCGAAGGCATGTCATCTGATAAAATCGTTGCCAAAACCGGCATGGATACGGCAACCGTCGAATCGATCATTTTGTTCCACGGAAAACCATCCCGCTGATCACAGCGTCCTCCGAAAAGCTCAATACTGTTGTGCACGGCGTCTGGCTCGTGCGATCGCCTCCTCTTTGGCATGATTTCTCAGCAGAGCGCGGCTAACGAGCTCGAGTTCAGAAATATCATCCGGGCTTGCGAGCGCAATTTTCGCGCGGGGCAAATAGCCGTCCTTATGCGCGGCATCCTTCAATGCACTCGATCCACCGGCAACAAAAGTGAAGATGCTGATGCCATAGGTCAGACAAAACGGCAGAAAGCCGATCGCGGCGCCAATCCCGTATAGAAATACCGTCGCTCCCGCCATTTGCCAAAGCCGGTAATATCCATATGCAAGCAGGGGAATGAGCCACCAATGCGCGGCGGGCACCTCGGGCAGGATCAGAAGTGACTCACCTGGGCGAACAGCAGACAAATATGATTTCCAACGCGCATCGGGCCGGACCTTCACCGGATCAAGCAACTCCGTCTCGGCAAGCGTCAGACCCATCAATCCGTGACCGAACAACAATTTGAAAATTACTTTGTCCCGGAGAATAGTGATCCATTCCTTGTTCCCGAGGCTCATCAGCAGATCGCTTTCACCGATAGCATCAACCGGATCACGGTCGCCGAGGCGCAAGATGACATCGCCAACGATCAAACCGGATCTGTCAGCCAGCGAAAGTCTCTCTATCTCCGTGACCTTTGCAAACCGGCCAATATAGCTTTCTTCATCCATGCGTGATCGTGCTCTTCTTGTCGCTTGCTCTCAGGGAAATTTGATCATCGATTCAGGATTGACGGGCCGTGCCACGACTTTCGGCTTCTGGCGTTCCGCGATTTTTTCCTCACGCGTCTTGATGGCCAATTGTCCCTTGACGATCTCTTCAAGTTGTTTGGCAATTTCAAGCTGGGGATTTGCCGCCAGAACAGAAGCCTGTTGTGCCTTGAGAGCATCCGCCAATTGCGCCAGTGCCAATTTGTTGACACCCACGAGATCATCGACGATCTTCTGTGTTGCCATCGGGATTTTTTCAATCGTGGCAGTATTCTCCACAAGCTTCGCCGCCACCGCGTCCTGCCCCTTGATCGCGTTGTCAAGTTCAGCTTTCAACGCATCACCCTGCGCCATCAACGCCGTGATTTTCTTCTCGGTTGCAGTTGCCGCCCCCTCGACCCGCGTCGCGGCAGCGGTGAAGGCGTTGACCTCTTCGGCAAACGCCACAAGCGCCTCGCGATTTACATTCGTGATCGAGTCAAACCGGTTCATCGCCTGAAAGAAAAACATCACCGCAATGCCAAGCCCTATCGACGCGCAAAACAGAAAGAACACACCCGCCGACACCAGCGTCGTGCCCGTCCGGCGCGAACCGGAAACAAGCTCGTGCACCTGCTTGCGCAAGCGCTGTATCTCCATCGCCGCGTCGGTAGCCGTGCCCGCCGCCGCAAGCGCAATCTGGATACTCTCGTCGATTTCGGATTTCGGCGCCTTCGCCTCCTCCATCACCGGCTCGATCTTCATCGCTTCGACCGGCTTCTCCGATTCCGCTGGCTTCTTCTTGGCTTCACTCATCATCACCCTCCTGAGGGTCCTTTAGGCATGGGAGCCTGCACACGCCTGAGGCATGGCTGGCCGGAACTCAATAGCACTTCCTGCCAAGGCAAACGCCGCGACCGGAAGCCAAATGACGCGCAGGAATAAGGCTGCCGCACATCATGCGTGATGCCAAAAAACCGGCACCCAAAGCATGACTGCATTTTTCGGGCCGACTCCACCCTTGGTTCATTTTTTTTCTGATCAGACACGACGTCTCTCGAGCAAACGTCCGTTTGCGTCGAACTGCAACTCCTTCGGCACATCGATCACCGGTGCATCACCCTCGCCATTGGCGTGGAAAACGAACGACAGAATCGCAGCAACCGCCCGATAGAGCTCGGTATGAATTTCCCCTCCGACCTCCCCGGTGAAATACAGGGCACGCGCCAGAAGCGGATAGCTGAATGTCGGCAACCCGGCCTTCTCCGCCTCCTCGCGGATCTGACGCGCAATCGCATCGGAGCCCTTTGCAACAATTTTCGGCGCAGTTCCCTCTTCAAAATCATACCTGAGCGCAACCGCAAAATGCGACGGATTTGTAATCACCACCTGAGCCTGATCAAGATTGGCAACGGAACCGCGCTCTGCAGCCTCGCGCTGCATCTGCCTGATTTTCGCCTTCACTTCCGGCGAACCATCCTGCTGCTTATGCTCTTCGCGCACTTCCTGCTTTGTCATCATCAACTGGTTGCGAAACTGGCGCCACTGAAAAAAAGTATCGAGAACTGCAATCAACAATGTTCCGGCAACAAGCACAAAAAAAGTCTCCACGAAGAGAGTGCCCGTCATACTGAGGGCTTGATTGAGCGGCATATCCGACAACGCAAGAATATCGGGCAATTTCCAAAATAGATAAAAGACGCCCACGATCCCGACAACACCTATCTTCAATATTGCTTTGCCAAGCTCCATAACGGCTGTAATGCTGAACATCCGGCCAAGCCCTTTCATCGGCGAAAGCTTGTCGAATTTCAAACTGAAGTTCTTGGGAATGAAATGCACCCCACCAAGTGCAAATTGTGAAGCGATCAGGGCGAGCAAAATGGGTCCCGAAAATAATACAATTGGTATTAGTATTCCCATGAAACGGTCACCCACAACGGACAGCAGGGGAGCATCGTATAAGACAATGTCTTTGATATTCAGCCCCGAACGAAACCCTCCTGTGAACTCGTCAAAATAATAGCGCCCCCCAAACATAATCTGTAAAAAACCCGTTAGCATCACAACAGAAAGCATCAATTCCTTTGATGTAAGAACCTTTCCTTCCTCGAGAGCTTCGCGAATTTTCTTTTCACTAGGTTCTTCGGTTTTTTCCTGACTGCCTTCGTCCTCCGCCACTACAATCCTCCCAAGCCAGTCTGTATTACGTCGCGAACTCGACGTGCAACTTCGTCAAGCAAACCCGCCATTCCACTGGATATTCCAGGAATTGTTAACAAGAGTAGAATCAGGCCCACGTAAATGGTAATCGGAAATCCGACAGCAAAAATGTTCATCTGAGGCGCCACTCGCGTCAGCATGCCGATCGTAATATTAACAAGGAACAGCGCAACCACGATCGGTAATGAAATTAAAAAAGCTGCTGAAAAAATCAAGCTTGCTGCCTGCAGGACAGCAAGAAATAAGGCTGGATTTACAAAGTCTTCCCCAATTGGCAGGACCTTGTAACTCGCGACCAACTGCTTCAAGAGAATATGATGTCCCTCGAGGGCCATAAATGCCAACAGCATTAGGACAGACATAAATTGCGTGATGACCGGGGATTGTGTTCCTGTTTGTGGATCAACCATCGCGGCAAAACCAAGTCCCATCGACGATGAAATCAATTCGCCTAAAACACTTACCGCCGCAAAGGCAAGCTGCATTACAAAGCCAATCGTCGCCCCGATCAATGCCTCCTGAATAAGAAGCAAAATACCTCGGACAGAGAAGGGATCAAGCGATGGAGTCTCGATCACCGAGATCATTAGGATTGCAATACTTACAGTCACAAGAATCCGGATCGGTATGGAAATTGTCGCCGCAGAAAAGAAAGGTGCGATAAGAAACATTGCGGATAACCGGATCGAAATTAGCATAAAATTCGAAACAAAATTCAGAATGTCTGATTGTTCGAGCACAATCACTGATTAACTCTCCCGATCTCGGAGAATATTGTCTGAAAAAATTCAGATATTGTGACGATCATAAAGGGCCCGGAAAGCGCCAAAACAATAAATACGACAATTAATTTAGGCACGAAAGCAAGTGTCGACTCGTTGATCGACGTTGCCGCCTGAAAAATGCCGATGACTAATCCGGCAACCAATGCAGCGCCCAAAACAGGACCTATTGTAAACAGAACGCTGAGCAACGTCTCACGCCCGATCATCATGAATTGCTCGTATTGCACCTGATCAAATCCTTTGCGAGAAGCTCTCGACAAGCGATGAAACCGTCATCGCCCAGCCATCAACAATCACAAACAGAAGCAACTTGAAGGGCAAAGAAACCAGCATCGGAGATAGCATCATCATACCCAGCGACATCAGAATACTTGCAACAACGATATCAATGACGAGAAACGGCAAATATAACAAAAAGCCAATTGTAAAAGCTGTTCTCAATTCACTGATCATGAAGGCTGGAACCGCCACGGTAAATGGAACCGCCTCTGCATTCTCATAACCTTGCTCGCCCCCGAGTTCTGCGATCATCACAATGTCGCTCTGCCGCGTCTGTCGCATCATAAAAGCTTTGATAACTGAAGCAGTTTTCGTCCCTGCCTCTTCAAAACCCATCTGGCCGGCTGAGTAGGGTGTGAGCACCTTCGTATTGATCTCAGTGATTGTAGGCGTCATGATAAAAAACGTAAGAAATAGAGCGAGGCCAACAAGGACTTGATTGGGTGGCGTTTGCTGGGTACCCAAAGCTTGTCGAAGAATGGACAGAGTAATGATGATCCGCGTGAAACTCGTCGTTACAAGCAGCAAGGAAGGTAACAGCGTCAGCGCCGACATCAAAATAAGTGCCTGAAGCGAAAGCGACAAAGATTGCCCCCCTGCCGGATTGGCCTCCAACTTCAGCACGGGCAGGTCGAACATCGAAGGTTGTTGAGCAAATGCTGGTCCGACAAGGAGCATTAAAAAAACAGCGCAAAGTCCTGGGCGGGCAAAGCGCATCATAATGAGAATTCCTTTTTTACTGGCTCGATAATCTGGATCGCACCCACGCCATTTTTGCCCACACCGCACAACACAGTCACGCCCTCGCACTCGATTAGGCACAATCGGGCGCCATCGCCAAGAGGCATCATGCCCTTCATGACCATCGGACCCTTCACAAATTTCTGGGTAATCCGATCGCGATATCGTCCAAGCACGAGTGCCAACCCAATCAGGCAGGCAAAGAACACAAACAATGTTGCAATATAGCCAATGCTTTGCACTCAGATACTCCGCAATCTTTGCTCGGGCGAAATGATTTCCGTGAACCGGATGCCGAGGCGCTCGCCGACAAGAACAATCTCACCCTTGGCAAGCAATGTCCCGTTGACCAGAATATCGAGATGCTCCCCCGCCAGCCTTTCAAGCTCGACAATCGAACCCTCGTTGAGCTTTAACAGATCACGGATCGTGATCTTGGTTCCCCCTACTTCAACCGTCAGCTTTACCTCGATATTTTCGAGTAGCTTGATATTTTGGACTGAGGCCATGCCGCTCTCTGCGTGGCCGATGCTGTGTTCAGTTTCTGGACTTGCCATGGAAAGATCCGCTCGTCAGTTGTATCAGGTCAGGGAAACGGCCATCTTACCGTCCCGTTCGCCAATAGTGCCGGTGAAAATAGGTTGCCCCTCGACATGAAGGAATATTTCGTTGAATGCAGGGATTTCGACGACCGTTCCGACACTCAGTTTGAGCAATTCGACAAGTGACATCGACGGCTCGGCAATGCGTGGCGCAACGCTTAGCTGAATATCCATCAACGCCTCTTCAAGATGCTCTGACCAGAACTTGTCATTTCTGTCGGCCTCGACACGTTGGGTCTTGCTTCGCAGCAGCGGCGCAATCGCCTTCAGCATGGCATAAGGATAGAGGACATCGATCTGCACGGCGGCAGCAAATGGCAACTGGATCGTGAACGGGCAGGTAACCACCTGATCCGCACCTTCGACAAATGAGAGGAATGCCGGGTTCATTTCACTGCTTGAAAACTCGAACGACACAGGAAAAATCTCTCGCCAGCCATCATCAAGCGTCTTAAGCGCTCCGTCGATCACGATCTGGATCATACGATCCTCGGTCGGAGTGAACTCGTTCGTCTTCGTGATCGGGCTGTCGCCGCGGCCACCAAAGAAACTGTTCACCAGAATGCTGACAAGGCGCGCCGGCATGGAAACGAGAATACTGCCCTTCAGCGTCTCTGCACGGGCAACTGTAAGACTGAGAAAGGGATCAAGATTTACGAGATAATCTTCGAACTTTTGAATATCAGGCGCCGACGCCGAAATCCGTGGAGCGAACCGCAACATTGGTAGTAAAACGCTCCTCAATTGCCGTGCAACACGCTCATTTATAAGCCGCAATGTGTAAAGATCACCCAGAAGACCAGTATCATCAGCTCCAAATATAAATTTTTTGTAGTTTTTTTCGGGTAAAATACCGCTTTCAACGTCAAGAACGCCATCGTTCAAGCCGTCAAGTAGTGCAGAAACTTCATCATTACTGAGTTTGCGAGTATCAGACATAAGTTTTACTGCATCACCATAGTAGTAAAGAAAACGTTTTCAATTCCGCCAAAACGTTCCATTTCCATCAAAACTTTGTTAATTCCATCGCGCAAGAGGTCCTGAATGCGCTTTCGGTTAGCGATCCCGCTCAAATCCTGCTCGGTCTGCTCGGCGAGAATTGCCAAAATCTCGGACCGAATCGCCAATTCGTGTTTCTTCACATTAGCCATCACCGTCGCATCATATTGGGTCGCAACGCCCAAACCTACCTGAATGAACTTGCGTGAGTTTTTAAGATTGGTCGTGAACGGTGTTGGAAACTCGTAATAGGACGTCACGAATTTATCTTCCTCCGGAACATTCTTCGTGTTTGCCGCCGCTTCATGTCCTTCGGCGGGGGCCTCACCGTGAGGATCCGGTGCGGGAGCACCATGTGCATCGGCAGGTTTTTCACCTTCCGCCGACACGGGCGCGCCAACTTTTACCTTCTGGGGTTGACCGGGCTTTGGCGCGTGGGCCTCGGCCTCGGCAGCCTTGGCTTCCGCATCACCCTTCTTTTCAATGATAATCGCGAGTGGCGTCTCTTCCGCTGGGCTTGTCAGTTTCGCATAAAGCAGCGCACTGCCGAAACCTGCGCCAAGCAATGCAATCGCGACAAGTAGGAACACTAGAATTCTAACAATAGGCAGTTTCTTTTTTTCTACAACGCCTTCTTCAGCTTTGGGTGCAGCAGCCTTGGGTGCGTTAGCCATGTTTTATATCCTGAATTATGCGAGACGGTTGATGGAAAATGCAGCGGTCATGTCTTGAGCCGGAACAAATTGTTTTGTCGGTTCAGTCGCGTCACGCTGGGAAGGACGTGCATCTGTATCGGCCGAGATATTAAGCGAGGCAAGGACAAGCCCCGAATTGACGAGCGCATCCTTGAGCGTTGATTCGCTCTCGATCAGCGCTTCTTTAGCTTCCCGATTTGCAGCCTTGAAACCCAAGCGAACCTTTTGTCCGTCCATCGAGAGTTTGATCACAACTTCTCCCAAATGCGAGGGAAAGAGGCTCATCGTGATTTCAGTCCTGTCGTTCTTCAGTGCTGTCAGCACCTGGCGCTGAATCGCCCGATTGCGTATCTCGGCCACAATAGCGTCTTGCCCTGACGAGCGCCGCGCGTTCAAAACCTGCTCGCCCATCATCGGTTGCGAGACGCCGAAGAAGGTTTGCCCCCCTGATAGCGACAAAGAAAAACGTGTCGCATCCTCGGCATCCGTTCGAGAATCGGCAGGCGAAGAATGGCTAGCAGCTAAAATATGGGCTGGACTTGCTTTGCCGTCCGCAGACATCATCGCCGGCATAGCCTGACGATTTTGTGAAGTGGAGACGGTACCTTCCAGTCGGTCAATCGCCGGCTCGACGTCAGCTCTGAGCGTCTCTTCATCAGCACGTATTGCCTTTTGCTGCGCGCTCGGAAATGCCGATGCCTGCCGCTCCTCGCGTCGGTCGTGATGATGCCGTTCATGGTTCGGTTTTGCCATGACCTGCGCAATGGAACTTGCACCGCCATCAACCTGATCGCCATCAGTTATCGAACCAGCCGACATTTCGGACGACGCGTCCGTCAGCTGCCGACTGCCAGACTTCTTGACGTCAGCGCTACGATCTCTTGCGCGGGCTGCCAATTCCTGCATGAAAGGGCTTGAGGATTGCACCAGGCCGGAAACTTGGTCTTCTGCAATATGAGGGATGCGATCAGATTTACCCGACGCAATCTGGCCATCCGGCAAGCGCGTCTTCGCCAAGTCTGGCTCTGTCGAACGCGGCGCACTACGCAGTTCGGGCACCATGTTGCGGGTAATTCCTCCCCGCTCAAATCCCGCTTCAGCAGAAACAGAGACTGGCTGATCGGCTTCGTCCGGCACCTGATCGTGAAGCTCTCGACGATCGGAAGCACCCCCGCCGGACGAGGCCGAGGCAACCGCCTTCTCGCTGCTCGTCGACGTCTTCCATTTCATACCACCATGAACGCGATCAGTGAGATTTTCATCAGCGTCCGCCAAACCGGCCTGATCATCCTGCTTCTGTTCGATGACGACTGGCACCGAGCCTGTCACAGATGAAAGGTTCAGGACAAAGCCGTCATCAACCGGAACATCTCCCGCTTCGACGTTCGCCTTCTCGTTCTCCGCTGGGCCGTCCTCATCGCCGGATTGAAGCGCAACCAAAGTCTCGTCAGCGTCTGGCACATGACTGTTTTCGGTTTGTGCGCGCAATCCGTCAATCCGAATATCCGAGCGATCATTGGGGGCAACGGCTTTAGCACCCCCTGCGCGCGGCATTTGGACAGCAGCCGGGATTGATCCGGTGTCGTTCGCGCCGACCAGAACATCCGGGCGATCATTGGGAACAACAACCTTCGCCTCCCCTGCGCGCGGAATTTGGACGGCAGCCAGGATTGATCCGGTGTCGTTCAGGTCAGGTAGGGTAATCGACTGAACGGGTTCGATTGATCCACCGCCGCCTGGGGCAATTTCTGCCTCGGTTGGTAAGCCTTGAACAAGCACCACGGGAGTAACCTGATCCGTTTCCAATTCAACTGGCAAGTGTTCACCTGCTGACTGGGTTACTTCCAAATCATCGGAAACCGGCTCGGGCACTATCAGAATTTCTGCGGCGGCAGGCACAGCCTGCATGTCCGCTCGCGGCATCTCCAACACTTCCAGTTCAATCGCAAACGTTCCAGTCAAATTAACGGACATTTCCGGTACCGGAGCTGGAAATTCAGTATCCAACATGGACATGTTGGAGATGGCTTTCACGCCCAGATCAGCATCTTCTGATGTGACCTCAGGAACAGTGACAGACAACACCCATGACCGTCCCGCGGGCGCAATGAAAGGCTTTGCCGCGACTCCCTCTTTCAGCAGCAGACCGGTCGCAACGAGCGTATCAATCGCTTCAGCAAAATCGTCCCCGCTTACATCCTCGCCCGGCGATGCAGCTGTAAGACTTGATAATTCTTTGTAATTTCCGATAGTTACAAGATCATCTGTCCCGGCCGCACCCGTCAGCGCAAGCAGGTCAAACGTCGCAAGTCCTGATGCAGGCACAGTCCCGCGACCAGCCTGAGTCGGATCAATCAGGTCCTGAAGACCATTATTCTGAACAGCCATAACGTTTGCCAAGGACTCAACTTCCTGTCTGTCGCCGTCATCGATAGCGAATAAGTTCAACAACTGGAAGTAGCAATTAATGTGCCATGCAACTAATTTCGCCGGGCAGGCATCAGAGCCAGTCTCCTCTCGGCCTTTTCATCAGCTTCAGCCCGCGCCGCAAGCTTCGCTTCTTCTTCGAGTTTCTCGATTTCCCGCCGCTTTCCCACCAGAACCGGAGCTAATCTGGCACGTTCGACATTGAGTAACTCGCGCCGCCGCTGATCAATATCCCGTCTCTCGCCAAGCCGGGCTGTCAACGCGGTTATGCCCCTTAACTCACTGACAGTAATAGATTTTTCCGTTAGATGCGCATGATATCCAGCCTCCAGTGTCGCAACCTGGTCAATGCGCTGGTCAAGCCGGTCGATCTCCTCCGTCAGGCGTCCCTGCTCCTGGCGAAATTGCTGAAGTGCCACCTTCCGCTTTAGGGCAAGCAAGCCGATAATCCTTGAGCGACTCATCCGATCACCGACTGCAATCGGGCTTCACTCTCAAGCAACCCGCTGCGTTCCTGCGTGGACTGGGAGATAAAATTCACCAGATTTGGATAGAGCTGAAATGCCATATCAAGCTCGGGATCTTGCCCCGCCTGATAGCCTCCAAGCAGCATCAGGTCGCGATTTTGCTCCCAAAGGCTCAAATACCGCCTGAACTTTCGCATTCGCGTCATTTGCCCCGGAGAAACACAGTCCGTCATTGTTCGGCTAATCGAGGCACCGAGATCAATCGCAGGATAAATCCCCTGCTCTGCCTGTTTCCGGGATAGAACAATATGACCGTCCAGGATCGCTCGCGACGTGTCCACGATCGGATCGTTAGTCGTGTCGTCACCATCCGCAAGAACGGTATAAATCGCCGTGATACTGCCGCCTGTATCACCGTCAAGCCCTGCCCGCTCCAGCAGACCACCGATCAGCGAGATCACGGATGGCGGATAACCCTTCGTTGTTGGCTGCTCTCCGAGCGCAAGTCCAAGTTCGCGTTGGGCGTGGGCGACACGGGTGAGCGAGTCGATCATCAGCAAAACGTTCTTGCCCTGAGCCCTGAAATACTCCGCATAGGCCGTGGCCCGATGCACGCCCCGAATACGGAGAACGGGAGACTGATCCGCAGGAACCGCCACAATAATCGTATGTTTGAATGATGGCGCTGCAGACAATTCCTCAACAATACCAGCTACTTCTCGCCCACGCTCGCCAATCAACCCCAAAATAACAACATCCGCCGTTGTAAAGCGAGCTATTGTCGACAGGAGTGATGATTTCCCAACGCCACTGCCTGCGATAATTCCGACGCGTTGTCCACGACCCAAAGTCAGCAAAGCGTTGATTGCCCGAACTCCGGTATCGATCGGCTCGCGAACTGGACGTCTCCGTAACGGGTTTACACGCTCGCCCTTGAGGCTTCTCTTCTCACGCAAAACGGGCGGTGGCAACGCATCTAACGTCTTCCCGGCTCCATCGAAAACCCGCCCCAAAAGAGCTGGCCCTGCATCGACAACGTCCACCCGCCGGACTGTTTCAACCCGTGCGCCCGCGACGAGTGTGCTTGCCCCCCCCGTAAGCACAAGGACGGTATAATCATCAAGAAAACCAATCACTTCCGCTTCGGCCCACTGCCCGTCACCGCACGTTATCCGGCACTCATTGCCCACTGCGGCAGGAAAAGCACTGGCATGAACGATCTGCCCGTCGAAGCGCTTCACCCGCCCAACTGCATTTACCGTGCGCCCCGCGCGAAGCAAACTCAGTTCCTTGTCGAGTGTTTGAGACAAATCCAACATGATTACTCCGGAAGATCAGCCAATTCGGGGACATCTTCGAACTCGAGATCTCTCGAAACAATGCGGAACCCGCCTTCCGGCAGATCATGATCCTCGATAATCTTGACCGCCTTAAACACTTCTTGTCCACGCAAAGCTGACATCAGCACCTGTGCATCCCGCGCGTTGATCGCGAGACTGAACTCGGAACCGCTTCGCGAGAACATCTCGGAAGCCAGTCGGATTCGCTCTACAAAAGCGTCAGGAATCACTGCGAGCATATCTCCTGCAAGTTCTTGTGCAAGACGTCGTACATGCCGGGCAATGATAGCTGTATTTTTTACAGCCGATTCCTCAACCGATAGAAGATAACCGGCCTCAATGTTTTTAAGAATTGCGATCGCATCGTGAAATTCCTGTTTTGCCTCCGCTAACCCCTGATTATAGCCGGTCACCCGGCCATCCTCCCGCGCTTTTTCAATTTCTTGAAGTATTTCACCTCGCGAGGGTGCTGAATCTTGGGCCATATCGGGTGGCGGTGGAACGAAGTTAACAGGTTCGCTCGGTAACGTTTCCGCAACAATTTCCTCGACCGCTGGCGCCTCCTCACGAACTGCTTCGGGAGAATGTGTCTGACTGGCAGATACGTCATCATCAAAGGAATTAGCTACCGGTTCATCCTTGATATTATCAATATTACGGAATTTATCTTTCCCCCACGGAACAAATCCGCCGCCCGATTTTGGTGCATAGCGCTCTTCTTCGACGAAATCGCCGCCAATTTGGAGATACTTTGAAACCTCGTCAACGCGCACCCGGCGAGGGGTTGGCTTTTCAGCGGCATCAGACATAATCATCACCACGTCCTGCAAGAACCATTGTACCTGCGTCAGAAAGTCGACGCGCAACTGCGATCACTTGCTTCTGCGCTTCTTGAACTTCCGTCACGCGCATCGGACCGCGAGACTCCATATCGTCCTTGATCGAGGCTGCTGCGCGGACCGACATCGCACCAAAAATCTTGTCCTTAAGCCTGTCATCCGCGCCTTTCAAAGCAATTGTTAGAATATTTGGGTCAACATTTCGCAAAAGAATACTCATGCTCTTGTCGTCGACGGCTATTAGGTTTTCGAACATGAACATATTATCCTGAATGTTCGTCATCAAATTCTTGTCGGATTTCGCAAGTGACCGCATGATTCGTTGCTCAACAGCCGTATTTGTAAAGTTCATTATCTTTGCAGCCGCCTTCACGCCACCAATTTTCGAGGCACGAAGCGAGGTATTTGCTTGGAACTGGAGCTGCATGACACGCTCAAGCTGAGCAATTGCTTCCGGTTGCACCGAGTCCAATGTCGCAATGCGCCTGAGAACATCATGTTGCAAATCTTCCGGCAACTGGATCAAAACGTCCGCGCCAATGGAATAATCAAGATGAGAGATAATGATTGCAATGATCTGTGGATGCTCACTCGAAATCATTTCGGCAATTGAACGCGCATCCATCCACTGCAGGATTTCGATTCCCTTCGCACTCGATGACGGTGTGATTCTGGTTAGAATGCTGCCAGCCTTATCTTCCCCGAGAGCCTTGTGAAGAACGCGGCGAATATACGTATCCGCCCCAAGCCCGATATTCGTCTGCGCCTTGATGATGCCAAGAAACTCGTCAAGTACCTTGTTAACTGTGAGCTGATCGACGCCAGCCACCGAGTACATTGAACTTCCAAGGGTCTGAACCTCTCGTGGCGAAAGATTTTTTAAAATCTCTGATGCCTCTTCTTCACCGAGAAGAAGCATAATGATGGCACACTTCTGGGTTCCCGATAATAAAGAATATGCATCATCTGGCGATTTCTGGACGTCGACATCTTCTTCAGCCATCGGAATTTACGCCTATATTTTAAGATTCGGACTGTATCAGCGATTTCAACACTGCCGTTACTCGGCCTGAGTCGTCACCAACCATCATTCTAATCAAGGCGATCTTGTCGTCATAGGTATTCGCGGTGTCAAGGAGGTCAGCAGAAATGCCGGACTTCTTTGGCTTGAGGCGAGCCTTAATATCCTCAAGTGTTTCACCTTCTCGGACCACAATCGACTCACCATCTCCGACAATCGCTTCATCGCCGCCAAGGCCGATAACATCTGATGCTGTCATCAGTCGTGTCAGGAAAGGACGCAAAGCGCCGAGAACGATGATTCCGAGAACCAGAAGAACAGCGAATTGCTTGATCGCATCCTCAACCCAGGGAGCATCGTACCATCCGCGCTCCAGAACCGGAGCTTCGACGGCAAAACTGCTGCTGATTAATGCAACTTTGTCACCGCGATCAGCATTGAACCCGACGACTTGCTGCAAAATATCATTGAGCCGCTTCCGCTCATCATCCGACATCGGCTTTTCAACCATCGCACCATTTTCATCGGCAGCCATGACCGAACGGACCACAACTGCAACGGAAAGACGCTTGATGTCGCCGAGCGCCGGCCGCGTTGATTTTACCTCGCGGCTAACTTCAAAATTCTTCAGCGACGTGCTCGAACGATTCTTTGCGGTATCTGTCGAAGAGGCAGTCTCGCTCGACGGCTGTGTGCTAAGGGATGGCGCCGCGGGTGGCTGATTTGAGGTAGCGCCGGGAATTCCACGAGCTCTGCCTTCAGAGGTCTCCTGAAGCATTTCCTGTTGGCTTCGAACTGCGTTAGCCTGTGGATCAAAAGACTCGCGGGTCTCTTCAGTCCGAGTGAAATCCATTTCAACATTTACTTCAGTATTCACATTGCCGGAGCCAACGATTGGCACCATCAAATTCATAATTCGCTCGCGTAGCATCTTTTCGACACGCATCTTGTGATCAAGCTGCTGCGAGGTCAGCCCAAGTTCATTATCCTGCTGCGGCGCGGATAGTAGATTTCCATTTTGGTCCACCACAGTGACATTGCTCGTGGGCAAAAATGGAACGCTAGAGCTAACGAGGTGGACAATAGACTGCACCTGACCAGGCCCGATCGCGCGACCACTGGCCAGTTTGAGAAACACAGACGCGGATGGCGGTGTCTGCTCGCGCAAAAATGCTGATCGCTCGGGAACAGCCAGAATAACACGAGCCCCGTCAATATCTCGAATTTCCATGATGCTCCGCGCAAGTTCCGTTTCCTGCGATTGTTTCAGCTTTGCAGATTCAACGGAGCGGCTCGTACCAACCGGCATTTGCGTCAACAGATCGTATCCCGAGGCAGTGGCCTTTGGGAGTCCACTCGATGCCAACAACATCTTCGCCTTGTAGAAGTCAGCCCGCGGAACCGTCATCTGGCCCGTTGCCGGATCGAGACGAGCGACAACACCCTTGTCAGTAAGCGTTTGCAGAATTTGCGCCTTATCCTGCTCCTCAAGTTGTGGAAAGAGAACTGTGTAGGCAGGATCCCGGAGGAACAGAATAACAATGAGGCCAACCGCGATAACGCCGGCCACCATGATCATCGGCGCGGAGCGAACCACAGCCGGTTGCCGCATGAAGGTCCGAACTGCCGAAATTCCCTGCTCAACCCGCGCAGAGGCAGTCATTTGGTTTGGGACTGCAACCATACTCGTATCCGACATCGCGAAGCGCTCCGATTAAGAAAAGATAATTATCAAAAACAGCAAAACCTGAGTCAGACAGGCATCGAAACAATATCTTTGTAAGCACTCAGCAATTTATTCCGCATTTGAAGCGTTGCTTCAAAAGCCAGCGAGGCCTTTTCACGTGCCAACATTACTTTTGTAACATCGACTTCCTCACCCGCCTCAAAAGCCTGCGTCACTTTCGCGGACTGAGCCTGGCTCTCCGAAACCTCTGAAACAGCCGACTTCAAGATAGAACTGAAATCCTGTTTGGTCTGGAGTTCGAATGGCTTCAGCTTTGGCGTTGCATGCGAAAGAATATCGTTTGCAAGACCTATTAATGGAATTGTCATCTTTAACTCCGATGTGCGTAATGAGTTGAAATTGGATTAACTTGCGACCGCATGAAGCAACGGGGCGCTATGGGCGCCGTTGAGTGCACCTGCAACATCATTAGGATCGATCATCAGATGCTCGGCATCAATCTTCTGGCCACCTGCCAGAACGATAGCGCGCTGCAAAACATTCTCGAGCTCTCTGACATTGCCCGGCCAAGCGTAGCCCTCAAGCTTCTCGATGGCGGACTCAGAGACTTCCGGAATATTCGGAAAGCCGTTTGAATGCTTTGCTAAAAGGAAAATCGATATCGGCAAAATATCACCTGGACGCTCCGCCAGAGCCTGTGTTGCGAGCGGAAACACGTTCAGCCGGTAATAAAGATCTTCACGGAAACGTCCGGCTTTTACCTCGTCCATCATGTAACGATTTGATGTGGCAATCACACGCACGTCAACAGGAACCGGCTTTGAGCCGCCCAGCGGTGTGACTTCCTTTTCCTGCAAAACGCGCAGAAACTTTGCCTGAAGATGCGGCGCCATTTCGGACACTTCATCCAGAAGCAAGGTGCCACCATCGGCCGCTCTGAAAATTCCCTTGTTCGGATTGTGCGCACCTGTGAATGCGCCGCGCTCATAACCGAACAGAAGCGCTTCCAACATCGAATCTGGAACAGCTGCGCAATTGACGGCGATAAACGGCTTGCGGCTGCGCTTGGATGAATTGTGAAGATATTTCGAAATCACTTCCTTGCCGGTGCCGGTAGGCCCTACAAGCATGACAGTCACATCGCTCGCGGCAACGCGCCGGGCCAAGCGAAGGAGATTAAGTGTGGAGGGATCGCCAGCCGCCACATTCTGGTCGTCGTCAAGAAACCGTGCCGCAACTTCCGCTGCAAAACGCCATCCGCCAATCGCCGGCCGCAACTTCAGAACAGATCCGTTGAACTCGCCCTTCAATGTGAAGGTCTCGCCCGGTTGATCAAGTACCGTGATCCGGTCCGCCTTGAGCCGTCGGCAATGCGCTGCAAAGCCTGTCCCGTCACCAGCCAGCGTTTTCGCTGCCGACTGCGAGAGCAAGAGGCCCGAACGCTGCCATTGATCTGAAGACACCGTGCTCAAAGATTTGAGATCAGTAACCATCGTCTCATACCCACGCATGTGGAGATGGGTGATCCACGCCTCGGAATCGGAAAGGTCGTCAGTCAGACAGAGAACCATACTCATTTTCAGCTCCATTGATCGCTTAATCACGGAACATCAAATGCAACGATCTTGCCAAAACATACTTTGGGTGCCGAGTTAGATAAATTAAAGTTAGTTAAATAGCGTTAAACCTTTGTTAGTAATTGGTAATTTTTTATAACCCAAAATGGGTAATTATACTCGAAATAAAAATATGTTTAAATTTTGTCAGACAATTTTCAGTATCGGCTTCAACATGTTCGTTTGCAAACGCTTTTGACTTGAGGTCGACCGCACGATGAGTCAAAAAATCGACACCAGTCCACAACTAGAGTCTTTCCGTGCAAAAGCAGGATGTCAAAAGGTTTCTTGATCTGCCCAGCCAGTTAATGCGCGATGTCTACCAATTGGTCGAGCGCGTGGCACCTCTAGGATCGACCGTTTACATTCAGGGGCCATCAGGCAGCGGCAAAGAAATCATTGCTCGCTCAATACATCTCCTTTCTGGTCGCAATGGTGGCCCTTTCGTTCCAGTTAACTGCGGAGCTATCCCTCGCGAGTTATTGGAAAGTGAGCTTTTTGGATATGAGAAAGGCGCATTTACTGGAGCGGCCAAAGAGCGTCAGGGTTTGATGGAAGTCGCCAATGGCGGCACACTTTTCCTCGACGAAATCGGCGACATGCCTCTTGATATGCAAGTTAAATTACTGCGCTTGCTCGAAGAGCGTACATTCACGCGCGTTGGCGGATCAAAGCCGATCAAAGTAAATGTTCGTTTCGTATGTGCTACCCATCGTGATCTCACGCAAATGATCCGAGACGAAAAATTCCGCGAAGATCTATTCTACCGTATCAATGTGTTCCCGATTTTCTTACCCCCGTTGAAGGACCGAGCGGACGACATTCCGCGTCTGATTGCTCTGATTAAGGAGCGTTTTGAAATTCAAGGATTTCCACCCTCTCCTCGTTTGACACCGTGCGGCATAGAAGCTCTTCAAGCATTTCCTTGGCCTGGAAATATTCGTGAATTGCGCAACGTGCTTGAGCGTGCGGGTGCGCTCTATCCGGATCAACAGATTAATGGTCAGTTGATCAACAATCTTTTACGTCCGTTTGGTGCGATTGATCGGCACGTTGAAGAAGAGGCCATTTGGTCGGCTGTTGCCGAACTGTCAGAGCCTATCTCCTTTGCAGATCTGAGCCCAGATGTTTCGGATGAAATTAGGAACGCAGTTTCTTCCAATGGCGAACAGAGTAGCAGCGAAATCTATAATGTCAGACAAATTCTCAATGGATCGGATGTATTCAATTTGAAAGACTATATTGCTCAACTTGAAATTGAGTTTATTAAGACAGCGCTTAAAGATACGGACGGGTCAGTGTCTGCTGCCGCGAGAATGCTCGGTTTTCAACGTACGACACTTATTGAAAAAATGAAAAAGTTTTCGATACTTCGCAATGACACATGATTTTCAATTGATTTTGTTGCGAATAGAGGCCCATGCGTCAGCAATATCGGCAATTGAAGAGTATACATTCGCTACCCTCTCTCGGCTGTTTTCTTTGATTGCCTCAATCAACTGTCGACGGCTCCACCCATAGAGCTGTTCGAGAGAAAGAGCCACCTCGCCACCCTTTTCGAAATCCAGACTGCTGTTCAGTACATAAAGTATCGAGAGCGCCTTCGATGAACTCGCAGACCTAGCCGCAAGATCATCAAGCTCGATACTGATCGACGTTTCCTCAATTGCGACGAGAAGCTCATTGAAGAGAAGCTGAACCAGACCGTGTCCATCAGACCCCTCAACTAAAAAATCTTGCTCCGCCTGCCGATAGGCATTCATTGCATTCCTTTTTAACATCTCAAGGCCCCTTCTCGGAAAACTTACAGCTAAAATGACGGCTGCACCGGAGAATGTTTTACTACTTTCTGAGAATTTGCGCCCCTCGCAACAGATCTAACTGGCACGGGACTTGCTGATTACTGTTCCGAGAGTGGTCAAGTCCAAGGGAGATACCAATGTTATCAGTTACGATGGCCGGTTTGAATGCCGCCCAGAAAGAAATGAATGTGACGTCGAACAACCTCGCCAATGCGAGCACTGTCGGCTTCAAGCGCTCATACGCCAATTTTGGCGATGTTTTCTCGAGTGATCCCGCAGCAAATCCGAAAACATCCGTTGGTTCCGGCGTTCTCACCAGTAGTATCGCCCGTGATACAACAGCGGGTGCATTGAAAACCACCGGGCGTGTCACCGACATGGCTATTGATGGACGCGGCTTTTTCGTGTTGGACGACGGGGCGGGTGGACTTACTTATTCACGCGCCGGAAATTTTAGCTTTGACGAACTTGGTAATGTTGTTGACCCCGGCGGTTTTCAGGCTTGCGTTATTGAAACCGGGGCGACGACGCCAACTCCTCTTAAAATTGATCCAATAATAACAGAAAGTTCAGTAGAATATACCTTACAAGGACTTTCGATAAGCTCGGATGGCACGGTTTCGGCCACTTACTCAAATAACGAAAAATATGATCTTGGACGAATAGCTCTCGCAACATTTCCAAATGATGGAGGTCTAAAAGCAATCGGTGGTAATCGCTATGTTGAAACTGGATTGAGCGGGGCGAATAAAACGACGGCTGCTGGCGCGCCTAACGCCGGCAACATTATGTCCGGAGCTTTGGAACAGGCGAATGTCGACATCACCAATGAGCTCATGGACATGATCCGCGCTCAGCAGGTTTATAACGGCAATGCCCGTATGCTGCAGACCACGGTGGAAACTGTCTCTCGCATCACAGATAAACTCTGATTTTTTAGGGGGATCGTGAGAGCGATCTCCCGCCTCCTCCCTAAACTTAAAAGGCGACCGATCCGAAATGAGCGGACTGCGAGCTGTCGATCTCCCGGCGGGTCGGTTAGGTATTTTGTGAAAAATTTGGTCTTGTTGGAGAAAATGTGACCAATGAGGATGGAAAAGAAGCGGGTATTTCCAATGCCTGAAACGGTAAAGGGTGCCCGATTTATGCGGTAAAATTCCAGTGACGCCCGGAACGTTGGATTTATGATGACGGAGAGAGGCGAAAGCGTCGGTTTCCGTGTGTTTAATGGTGCAAGTGCACCATGTTCAATCCGTCTCTGTCGCGTGTCACCATGAAGGCAGCAAATCTGCTCCAATTCACAGAAGTTCACGAGGTAAAGCCGAAGTCTTCAATTCAAACGCGGCTTGCTGCACCAGCCAATCGCGCAGGGCCAGAACGCTAGACGGTTCAACTCTGCCCCCCGGCGCGATCAGCCCATATTCAGTGCCGTCAGGATCAAAGCCCAGAGGGGCGGTCAATCTGTTTCGGGCGACTTCGTCCCGCACCAGCACAAAAGGCGCCATAGCCACACCCAAACCCGCGAGAGCGGCCTCGATCATAAGGAAGTGATGATCGAGCATCCTTATGCTGCGCGGCCTCGGTGCCTCTGGGTGGTCATGCAGCCAAGCGTCCCATGCCTCAGGACGTGTGCGGCTCCCAAGCGCAATATAGTCGCCGTCGCGCAGGCCAGCCAAAGCCCCGGCGGCATGGACCGGCCCCATCAGTTCCGGCATCAGGCTCTGCACATGCCATCCCGGGTGAAGCGGAAAATCCAACCGGCGGATCGCCAGCGTTACCCGGGCACGTCCGAAATCCACAGCACCGCCTCCGGTGGAAAGATGCACCTCGGTTTCCGGAAAGCGATCCTGAAATCCGGACAGGCGCGGAATGAGCCAGCGCATCGCCAGCGATCTTTCGCACGACAGCAGGATCGGTGTCGGGGCGTTGTGCTGCCGGATCTCCTGCAAGGCATCCGAGATCGTACCGAGAGCGCGCGTGGCGGCCTGCGCAAGATGGGCCCCTTCGGACGTTAGCCGCACGCCGCGCCCCTCGGGCTCCAAGAGGCCCATCTTCAGCGCCGCCGCCAAATTGGCCGCCCGACGACTGACGGCACCATGGGTCAGCGCAAGCTCTTCTGCCGCCGCCCGGATCGAGCCGAGCCGAGCGATGGTCTCGAATGCCCGAAGGTCATCGAGCGAGGGAATTTCAGATCGGCGCATTGGTTAGCTTTCATCACGAATATAGGTCAGAAATGAAGCATTTAATGTGTTAATAATTGCATCTATATCACGAATATCACGCAGTATCCTCTAACCCGTTAACTGAACCCCTGCTTTCCCTTCCGCTTGTCCGTAACTCGTGACTATAAACGGTCCGTCGCACTATTGGCCTTGGGACTTGGCGGGCAGGAAACGCTGTTGCAAGTAACCTCAGCCCTTCAGGGCGGAAAGAAAAACGGTCATGACTGATCCAACACTCCCCTTGGCCGTGACGATGGGAGATCCTGCCGGTATCGGTCCTGAAATCATCGTAAAGATGCATCAGCGCCGTCCCGGTCAATCCCGCTGGCTGGTTTTAGGCGATCCGGGCTGTATTTCCCGCGCAGCGCGCCTGCTCGACCCTGCGTTGATCCTGAACATAATCACCACGCCCGAGGCCGCAGAGGCCGGGCGGCTAAACGTGCTGGAAACCTCGCATCTGGCAGTTCCGCCGCCTCTTGGGCAGGTCACAGCCGAGGCCGGACGGGCCGCCTATGACGCCATTGTGGCGGCAATCGGGTTAGCCCGAACCGGACGCGTGGCAGGAATCGTCACTGCTCCGATTCACAAGGAAGCGCTGGCTGTGGCGGGCATACCCTATCCTGGCCATACCGAGATTCTTGCCGATCTGGGCGGAGCGGACCGGGTGGCTATGATGCTCGCCAATGACGAGATCCGCACGGTTCTGGTCACCATCCACTGCTCGCTTGCCGAGGCAATCCGGCGTGCCGATTATCCCGCCCAGATGGCAGCAATCCAACTGGCGCATCAAGGTGCCGTGGCGCTTGGCATCGCAAAGCCCCGCATCGCCGTCGCGGGGCTGAACCCCCATGCCGGTGAGGGCGGCCTTTTTGGGGATGAAGAGGTGCGCATCATCGCCCCGGCGATTGCCGCCTCCCGGGCCAACGGGTTGGATGTTAGCGGCCCCTGGCCCGGCGATACTGTCTTTATGCAGGCGCGGCAGGGACGGTTCGATGTCGTGGTTGCGCAATATCACGATCAGGGACTGATCCCCGTAAAATATCTTGGTCTGGAGAAAGGTGTAAACATCACCTTGGGCCTCCCCTTCATTCGCACCAGTCCAGACCACGGCACCGCCTTCGATATAGCCGGTCGCGGCATTGCCGACCCCTCCAGTCTGGAGACTGCTTTCGATTACGCGCTGCAACTGCAAGCCACTTCGAGGGGAAAAGAACATGCTTGACCAAACGGCTCGTCCCAATTTCATCTTCATGTTGACCCGCAATGACCGGACGGTGGCCGATGCCGCTGCGCATCTCGAGATTGCCCTGACCGCCGGTGTGCGTCATATCGGCTTCAAGGATATTGGTCTCGACACTCATGGTTTGGCAGACCTGACCGCGCGCATCCGCGCGGCGGGTGCCATTTCCTACCTTGAGGTGGTTTCGCTGGGGCTCAAAGACGAGATCCGTTCCATCGAGGCAGGCGTCAGGCTTGGCGTGGATACAATTCTTGGCGGGGTCAATGTGGCCCATGCGCTGCCTATTTTGGCGGGCAAAACTATCGGATATTTCCCCTTTGCCGGTCGTGTACACGGGCATCCCAGCATTCTGGAAGGGAGTGCGGAGGAGATCGCAGCGAGTGCGGCAGATCTCGCGCAGCATGAGGGAGTATCGGGCGTCGACCTCTTGGCCTACCGCAATGCGGGAAATGTGCCCGCTTTGATCGCGGCGGTTTGCAAGGCCATAGCCAAGCCGGTGATCGTCGCCGGCTCAATCGACCGGCCTGAACAGATTGCCATTTTGCACGCGGCTGGTGCGACGGGTTTCACTGTCGGAACCTCGGCGCTGGATGGCCGCTTCCCCGCAAAAAGCCCCGCGCTGTTCGATCAGCTTGCTTCTATCCTGCGGGGGTAAAAGGGGAGCGCCCCACTTGTTGGCGATAACCGCCATCGGCTCGCCCGAGATAAGGCCGAAGCCTTCAATTCAAAAGCGGATATCCCGCCGCTACCGCCTGCGCCTCGAACCCGAGCACCGCGTCATAGGCATGGGTCGGCAACACGTTGAAACCGGCAATCATTAATTGATCGAGAAATCCGGGGCGGGGCTCTTCCTTGCCCAAGGCCATCAGCCCTTCTCGCATCACCTGCACAGTTTCGATTGATGTCCGCCGCGAGGTAATCAGCGGCAGGCTGGGCGTTAGTCCGGTTTCAGCGACGACCCTGATGCTTGCAACAAAATCGGGATCAAACCGGCAAAAATGGGCGAATGACACGCAATCAATCGCTGCGATATCTGCCTCGCCAACCGCAACCATTCTCAGGCTTTCGCGATGGGAGCCCGAGATTTTAATCTCGCGGAAGAAATGCCCGCCTGCCGCAACAGGTGCAAGCGTGGCTCGCAAGAGATTCATGCCCGAATTGCTGTCCATGCCGTTGACCGCGCATATTGTGCCGCGAAACGCCGCCAAAGAACCGGCGTTCTCCGCGTTGCGGGCAATGACAACGCTGCGATGCAGCGGCCCTTCACACAGGGGAGCCGTGTAAACCGGCGTCGCCACATAGGTTACAGTGTCCTGAAGTTCCGTCATTAACGGATACCCGCAGGTCTGCCCCAACATCAGATCGGGATCACGCCACAGCGAATAGATGTTCCCGGTGCGGCTCAGATCGGGATCGAGATCCTTAATCCCCTTATTGCCGAGATAGGCCGCAATCCAGCGCCACAAGGCGTCGTTTGCCGGGCGGAGTTCCGGATAATCATACATCGGCAACCCGGCAATCAATCTCCGGCTCCGAGGGGCCGCCTCATTCACAGCGCACCTTCGGGCACGCGCCCGAACGGATGGACGGGCCTGTCATGCGGACGCCAGAAGAAACGCCGGGCCACATCAAAATAACCGTTATACACGAGGCCACCATTCTCAGTCAGAATACGCTCCCTGTTCGCTTTGTACCATGCCGGTATCTCGTACCATGGCATCATCGGCTTCTCGTGATGGGCGGCGTGCAAATTATTATAGAGGAAAAGCAATCCAAGGAACGGGGCGTTTTCGACAATGGCCGTTCGTTCGGAAACGCCTTCGCGCGCCCGGTGCTCTGCGAATGAGCGGATCAGCAGGATCGACGTCCCGGGATACACAATTGCAAAGAGGTAGAACCACACGCTCATCTGGCAGACGAGCGTGACCCACGTCATAATGAGCGCGCAGGCGATGGCGTGGGTGATCCAGATCGTGCGGTTTCGGCCTTTTGAGACAAAAGCCTTGCCTAATTCCTGCTTCAGGAACCGGGCGATATTCCAAGCAGGACCGATCAAGAGCCGTCCGATAAAGGTGGTCTGCAGTTTCACGAGGGCACGCCCGAGCGGCCCAAGTTCCGCCCAATGTTCGGGCATCCAGTAATAGGACTCGGGATCATCGAGCGGATCAGTCAATCTTTCATCGCGGTGATGAACGAGATGGGACCGGCGATACAGTTCGAAGGGCAACCAAAGCGACAGGGGCGGAAAGGCCAGCGCACGATTGAGAGGCCGCCACTTCGTCGGATGCCCGTGGATCATCTCGTGTTGCAAGGATGAATGCCAGGTGATCAACACTGCACCGAGCATGCTGACAAGCCAAACCGGCATCATCTGGTGAAAATACGTCACCGCGAGCCAGCCGCCATAAATCAGAGCGGTCAAAAGTAGCGTCGGCCACTCGATTGCCTTTTCTCGCGCATTGAACGCTATCGGATCATTCGCCAAAATGGTCTCCACACATGACCGGATCAAATCTCACAACAATTAGCCTGTGCTTCCCGAAAAAATCAAACCCCGGATGAGTTTACGCTGAAAATAATTTGATCTTTTATATTGTCCCTTGCGCGAACCCTCCATCGGGGGTTGGATTAAAGCGCTAAGAGCGAGTTTTACCCCGACCACACCTTTGCCAAGGGTTAAAGTGAGACAGTCAGAATGAGCCAGTCAAAACCGAATTTCATCATCATCATGGTTGATCAGCTCAACGGAACCTGGTTTCCCGACGGCCCAGCTGATTTTTTGCACGCTCCGACGTTGAAGCGCCTCGCCCGGCAAAGTGTCCGCTTTTCAAACACATATTGCGCGAGCCCGCTCTGCGCGCCGTCGCGTGCCTCCTTCATGTCGGGGCAATTGCCGTCGAAAACCGGTGTCTATGATAACGCCGCCGAATTCGCCTCCTCGATTCCGACCTTCGCCCATTATTTGCGCCGGACAGGATATCGCACCGTACTCAGCGGCAAGATGCACTTTGTTGGTCCCGATCAGATGCACGGTTTTGAAGAGCGCCTGACGACAGACATCTACCCGGTCGATTTCGGCTGGACACCGGACTGGACGAAACCTGACGAGCGGATCGATTGGTGGTACCATAATCTCGGTTCCGTTACGAATGCCGGCACCGCTGAAATTACCAACCAGCTCGAATATGACGACGAAGTCGCCTATCACGCCAAACTCCGGCTCTACCAATTCGCGCGATCCGAACAGGATCGGCCGTTCTGTTTGACGGTCAGTTTTACACACCCGCACGATCCCTATGTTGCCCGCAAGAAATATTGGGATCTTTACCCGGAGGAATCTCTGCCGAACATTGTTGTGCCTCCAATCTCCTACGCGGAGCAGGATATTCATTCGAAGCGGCTCTTCGATATGTCGGACTGGCGGAATTACGATCTCACGACCCAAATGATTGCTGATAGCAGACGCGCCTATGCAGCGAACATCTCCTATCTCGACGACAAGATTTCTGAATTGCTGACGACGCTCCAAGAATGCCAACTCGATCAAGACACGATCATCCTGTTCACCTCCGATCACGGCGACATGTTGGGCGAGCGTGGTCTCTGGTTCAAAATGAGTTTTTTTGAGGGCTCGGCCCGCGTTCCTCTGATGATCAGTGCGCCGGGTCGCTTCGCTCCGGCTTTGGTGTCGTCGCCCGCCTCGACGCTTGATGTGATGCCGACCTTGCTTGACCTCGCCGGTATCAATACGGGCGATCCCGGGCATGATCTCGACGGCAGAAGCCTGCTCCCGACCCTTCTCGGGGGAACACAGGGCACAACCCCGATCAGTGTGGAATATGCCGCCGAAGGCTCTATTGCGCCGATGGTGATGGTCCGTGACGGCGCGTTCAAAATGACCCGCTCCGGTGATGATCCGGACCAACTCTTCAACCTCGCCAATGACGCGAACGAAGTCACCAATCTCGCCGATGATCCCGATTATACGTTGGAACAACAGCAGCTTGACGCGTTCATCCAGCAAAAGTGGAACCTGAAACACTACGATTTCGATGTGCGTCGTTCGCAATCACGACGCCTCGTCGTCTATGACGCCATGCGGAACGGGCACTATTATCCGTGGGATTTCCAGCCGCTCCAAAAGGCCTCGGAGCGCTATATGCGCAACCATATGGATTTGAACATTGTTGAATCGGAAGCCCGGTTTCCCAAGAAGTAGCCTATCAGCTCACGTCACTCTGACAGCGCCAATTTTCAGGGCCCATGCGACGATCGCGACACTGATTTGCGAAATCTCAGCCGGATGGC
Source organism: Alsobacter soli (assembly GCA_945883115.1). Taxonomy (GTDB): domain Bacteria; phylum Pseudomonadota; class Alphaproteobacteria; order Rhizobiales; family Beijerinckiaceae; genus CAIUPE01. The sequence goes on along the minus strand of CAMCXA010000008.1, from coordinate 2,928 downwards.
AGATTTTGGCCAGGCTTGTCGGCGTGTCGCCCGGGATGCGTTCGAGAAATGTCATGACGTCGGGATGCGACGGCAAGGATCTGTCGAGCAATGGGAAACTTGGTAATTTCCGAAGATCCGCGATCTTGTCGGCAGTCATGTCGGTGATGCGAAGCAAGTGTGTTGCACCGGTGATCGACATGGATGCATAGGACGCGAACGAGCGGAACGGATCCATCCGCGCCGGCCAACCGGCCATTTGTCGCTTACCGATGTCGAATTCGGGCGCGCTGCGTCTTTCCTCGGCGAGCTCGGCCCAGAGAGACTGATAGCGCGGAATGATACACGCCCAGTCAAAATGATCCCGGGCGCGTGCCCGACCATTGGCGCCAATTTCCCTCCGCAAAGCGGGGCCATCAATTAACCGAATCATTATTTCAGCGGTCTGTTCAGAATCGACGGCAACAAATTGGCTCGTCAGCCCGCAAAACTGGTCATAGGTATCGAGGCCAAGCGCATGCCTTGCTGCGAGGTTGTTCCCAAATCCAGATGACGGCATTGCAGTCCGAATCCGGAAGCCGTCAACCCCGTCTCTCACCGTGTCCCGATAGCCATCCCAATCCGAAACAACCACCGGAATACCTCTCGCCATGGCCTCTATCGGCGTTATGCCAAAGGTCTCCTGCAGATTATCCGACAGCGAACAGAAGATATCGGCAGCACCCCATGCCTTTCGGCGCTCCTCCGCGATCCGTCCATCGAGAACAATCCGTCGGATATTGGGACATACAGCGGCTGCGGTCTTCTCAAACGCGTCTTCCAATGCGTCATTGGCAAACCATCCGCACTCGATCAACGTTATTTTGCGCCCCGCAGCGGCCTTCTCTAACGCCTGATACATCGCGATCGGGTGCGCCTTTGCGTGGAAAGAAAGCCGCCCGACAAAGAGAATGACGGTCTCGTCACTTGTGATGCCGAGTTCAGTGCGGGCCTTCGCCGTTTCAGCATCCGAATATAAAAACTGGTCACACTCAACGCCGAGCGGAATGACGGGCAATTTCACCATTGGGAAGCGCGTTGCGCCAAGCCTTGCCGCGAGATAATCGCCTTGCGCTTCAAGAACATTCCGCACCGTATCCCGCACCGCGCGCGACGTGCAGATCAGCGCGTCCCAAGGATAAAGCGGTTCAGTCAAAAGGCCGGAAATTCCATTCATTGCACGCCCGCTCAATGTCGTGTGCGTAATCCCGCAGAGGCTCCACGCACGCGATCCGAAGAGCTCCCGCTCCCATGCGTGCAGACCAAGCCCCGGCCCGGGATAGAAAACGCATCCTGCTTCGGCGAGTTTTCCCATGCTTGCCTTTTGGATCTCCTGCACCGGAGCATGAGCACCTGCTTCCGCTGCCAAGGATTTGAAGGCCCGAAAACTGGTGGGCTGATCGGTAAACGCGGTGAAGTGATCGACCTTCGCATGCCGGAATAATCCGTTCAGGAAACCATGGCCGGCTGCATTTCGCCCCATCAATTTCGGGCCACTGATCGAGTACCCCTCAGGGTCAAAATAGAGCGCGGCATTCCCAAGCGTCATTGTAACTCCAATCACTAGCGGTCATGATTGCCATTATTCTGCCAGATACCTGTTAAAATCTTGTTTGTGTCGTGAACATCATAAAGCCGGTCGCGGCCTCAACACGACCACGGGACAAAAGCGCGGTATGTAGATTTAGAGTTGAAGTTTCTGAGACGATGTCGGCGCTGTAAAGATTCGTGTTTTGAAAAGAGTGAAGGCGAAATGGCTCAATCTACGACCCCCCGGGCCATTCTGTGGCTTTGCCTCGGCGTTCTTGTATTTTCGATGCAGGACATCATTATCAAAACCGTGAGCGGATCATATCCGGTGCATGAGTTTATCGTCATCCGGTGTGTCGCAGCGCTGCCCTTTCTGCTGTTTTTGGTTCATAAGGCAGGCGGGCTGAGCACCATCAGATCACCCCGGGCAGGCGCATTGTTTCTTCGGAGCGGCTTTTTGCTAATCGCCTATACGACCTATTTTCTGGCCTTTCCCGTTCTCCCCCTTGCGAGCATCGTCGCGCTCTACGCAACCGTGCCTTTGTTCGTTACGGCTCTTGCCGGGCCAGTGCTCGGAGAAACCATCAGCGCGCCGCGATGGGGCGTTGTCATTCTTGGCTTCATCGGTGCGTTGGTCATGATCTGGCCGGACTCGACACTCTTCGAGGCCGCCTCTGTCCTGCCGATTGTATCGGCACTCGCCTATGCCGGTGCTCAGGTCATGGCGCGCAAAATCGGCCTTTCCGACTCCGCCGCCGTGATGTCATTTTACCAGAACCTGCTTTATCTGGTGGTCGCGGGTATCTTGTCGGGCCTCATCACGTTTCTTGTGGATACCTATACGGGACATCCAAGCCTAGAATTCATGCTAAGGCCTTGGGTTACTCCGAATATGAATGACTTTATTCTTATTGCAGCGTGTGGACCGATCGCCGCGATCGGCATGACGATGCTGGGCCAAGCCTATCGCCTCGCGCAGGCCAATACTGTCACGCCATTCGAATATACCGGGCTGATCTGGGGCGCCTTGTGGGGGTTCCTGTTTTGGAGCGAAGTTCCCGGTCTGAATGCGGTGATTGGAGCACTGTTGATCGTAATTGGCGGATTGTCATCACTTTATATTGGCAAATATAAAGTGTAATTTTTGATTTATTTTTGAGAAAAAATTCAGCATTAAATTGATAACTGGTCAAAAATTATTTAATTTACTTTACGTAATATATTAGAATAGCTAGGCTCAGGACCCGTTAAAGGGATTCACAAACAGTCGATTATCTGATTCACTTCCGTATCTGGGAGGGCATCGAGATGGGTGATTTGATTTGGCTTTCGGACGCGCAGATGCGTCGAATTGAACCTTATTTTCCTTTATCGCATGGG
>CAMCXA010000007.1 GCA_945883115.1 Alsobacter soli | reverse complement strand
GCCGCCATGCTTGAGTCAAAGATCGCGGATGTAAACCACATTTCAAGCGGCCCATTTGCCGGTTCGATCACAGCCGCACTTTTTCTTCAAAAATTCGCAGAAAAAGCCAAAGCATGGGCGCATTTTGACGTGTTTTGCTGGGTTCCATCGGCAAAATCAGGTCGCCCTGAGGGTGGTGATCCGCAAACGGCCCGCATGGTTTACGCCTTGTTGGAACACCGTTACGGCGGGTAGTTCACACTACCCCCGCATCCTCTTGCCCTCCGGATCGAATAGCGGTTCCGCGATGATTGTCGCGCGCCGCAACTCGCCGATAATTTCAAGTTCGAATGCCCCTTCATCCATAATGTTAGCCAATTCCTTTGGAACATAGCCTTGCGCCAGTGAGCGGTCGACAAAGTGGCCATACCCACCGGATGTCACCCACCCCACGACCTTGCCGCGATGCCAGATTGGTTCGTCACCAAGAACATCCGCATCAGATGCATCAACGACAAAACTGACACGCCGCAACGTGCCGCCCGTCTCGTTTTCCTCTATAGCCGCCGCCTTCCCGATAAAGTCCGGTTTATCCAAACGAATAAACCGGTCCATCCCCGCCTCAAATGGCCCGTAGATCAGTCGCAATTCGCGATACCAGGTCGGAAAATTCTTCTCCAATCGAAGTGCGAGCAGCGCACGCATGCCAAAATTGATCAGGCCAAAAGGCTTCCCCGCCGCCAAAATCGCCAGATAGAGCCGACGCTGGTATTCGGGTGCAACCCAGATTTCATAGCCGAGATCGCCTGTATAGGTTACGCGATTGACCATGGCCGGAACATTTCCGACATCAAATGACCGGTGATCCATGAATTTGAAGGCACCGTTGGAGACATCCTCATCCGTCAAAGCCTGCAAGACGTCCCGTGCCTTCGGCCCGGCAATGGAGAGCCCGACAAGACCCATATCGTACCGGTGAATATGCACCGAGCCGTCCTTAGGCACATGTTTTTCAAACCAGCGCATGTGGTATTTCTGGGCCTGCGAGGACCCCCACATCAAAAATTGGTTCTCGGCCGCTTTTGCGATCGTAAAATCGCCGATCAGCTTGCCCTTTTCATTCAACATCGGGGTTAGAACAAGACGACCCGTTTTCGGCATCACATTTGTCATGAGGCGGTTCAAAAATGCTTCCGCACCCGAACCGATAAACGCATACTTCGCAAAATTGGCGATTTCAGTCACGCCCACCGCAGTGCGGACACCGAGGCACTCGGCCTTCACATGCTCAAAATCGTTTGAACGGTGGAATGAAAAAATATCCTTCCGTTTGACACCCTTTGGTGCGAACCAGAGTGGTGTCTCAACGCCCCATGAATCGCCCATAACCGCGCCATTCTTGACCATCAGATCATAGGCGCCTGTCGTTTGCTGCGGTCGTGCTGCAGGCAACTCCTCGTTCGGAAAGCGGATCCGGAAACGGCGGGAATAGTTTTCACGAACTTTCTCATTCGTATATGACCGCGTCGCCCATTCTCCGTAACGCGCGACATCCATCCCCCAGACATCAAATCCGGGGTCGCCATTCACCATCCATTGTGACAATGCGAGGCCAACCCCGCCACCTTGGCTGAACCCGGCCATCACGGCGCAGGCAACCCAGTAATTCGACAGTCCCTGAACAGGGCCAACCAGCGGATTTCCATCCGGTGAAAAGGTGAAGGGGCCATTGATGATCTTTTTGATCCCTGCCTTCGCCATTGCCGGAAAATGCCGATATCCGATCGCAAGCGATGGAGCGATCCTGTCGAGATCAGGAGGCAACAACTCGGCTCCGAAACTCCACGGTGTTTCTTTGGGCTGCCAGGGCTTACCCGCACGCTCATAAGTTCCGAGCACCATTCCGTTACGTTCCTGCCGCATATAGATTTCAGCTTTGAAATCAATTGCATGTGGTACTTCGTGGCCCCGCTCTTTGTTAAAGGCAACAATTTCCGGCATCTCGTCAGTCACGAGATACATGTGTTCCATCGCGAGCACCGGCAGCTCGATGCCAACCATCCGGCCGACTTCGCGTGCCCACAGTCCGCCCGCATTCACAACATGCTCGGCAATAATCGTCCCCTGATCAGTCACCACGTCCCAGCCACCATCCGGCCGCTGATGCAACTCCTTCACCCGCGTCTTAAGATAGATTTCCGCACCCCCGATTTTCGCTGATTTGGCATAAGCATGCGTTGTCCCGTAGGGATCAAGATTACCATCCGCCTTGTCGAGCATCGCGCCCACAAAATAACGGTCCTCCATCATCGGGAAGAGCTGTTTAGCTTCCTTTGCGCTCATCAATTCGGTCTCGAGGCCTAAATAACGCGCCCGCGCATGCGCCATTTTGAGCCATTCCATTCGCTCCTTGGTGTCGGCGAGCATCAGGCCGCCAGACCGATGCAACCCGCATGACTCTCCCGATATCTTCTCGAGTTCGTCATAAAGGCCGATCGTATAGCCTTGAAGCTTGGCGACATTGGGATCGCCATTCAGCGTATGAAATCCACCTGCCGCGTGCCATGTCGAGCCGGAGGTCAACTGGTCGCGCTCCAACAACACAACGTCCCGCCAACCTGCTTTCGTCAGGTGGTACAGGACGGAACATCCGACAACGCCACCACCAATGACAACAACCTGAGTATGAGATTTCATCACAAATGTTCCCCCACCAAACGGATTATCAGTTTAAAATACGAACCCTATCCCAGGTTCAGGTCTTTGAAGAAGTCATTACCTTTGTCATCGATCACGATAAACGCCGGAAAATTCTCGACCTCTATTCGCCAAATAGCTTCCATTCCGAGTTCGGGATATTCGAGAACCTCGACCTTCCGGATGCAATCTTGGGCGAGGCGGGCGGCCGGACCGCCGATCGATCCCAAATAGAAGCCTCCATAGGCTTTGCAAGCCTCCCGCACCTGCGCCGACCGATTGCCCTTGGCCAACATCACCATGGAGCCACCCGCAGCTTGGAACTGGGCCACAAACACATCCATCCGGCCTGCAGTCGTTGGGCCAAACGACCCCGACGCATAACCTGCAGGCGTCTTGGCCGGACCGGCATAATAAACTGGATGGTTCTTCAGATAATCCGGCATTGGCTCCCCTCGATCGAGCCTTTCACGGATCTTCGCATGCGCCAGATCGCGGGCAACCATAATTGTTCCCGTGAGCGAGAGCCGTGTCTTGATCGGGTGCTGGGAAAGGGTTGCCAAAATCTCGGCCATCGGACGGTTCAGATCAATCCGGACGACGTCTCCACCAAGGGCCGATTCATCAATATCAGGCAGAAACCTTGCAGGATTTGTTTCAAGTGCCTCAAGAAACACACCTTCACGCGTGATTTTTCCTTTCGCCTGTCGATCCGCCGAACAGGAAACGCCGAGACCAATCGGGAGTGAGGCTCCATGACGCGGCAACCGGATGACACGCACATCGTGACAAAAATACTTGCCCCCGAACTGCGCCCCGACGCCCAAAGCCTGCGTCAATTCATGGATTTCTTTTTCCATCGCCAGATCACGAAAGGCGTGTCCAGCCTCGGATCCCTCTGTCGGCAAAGCATCCAGATACCGGGTGGACGCCAGTTTGACCGTTTTCATCACGAGTTCAGCCGATGTGCCGCCGATCACGATCGCCAAATGGTAGGGCGGACAGGCGGACGTTCCGAGTGTCAGAATCTTTTCTTTCAGGAACGCCACAAGCCGATCATGGGTCAGAACGGATGGTGGCGCCTGAAACAGGAATGTCTTGTTGGCCGATCCTCCGCCCTTCGCAACGAAGAGAAATTCGAAAGTATCCTCTCCTTCCGCGTAGAGATTGATTTCGGCAGGCAGATTGGACCGCGTATTTTTTTCCTCAAACATCGAGATCGGAGCAAGTTGCGAATAGCGAAGGTTCTTCTCAAGATAGGCCGAGAGAATGCCATCGGCGATCACATCCTCGTCATGACCATCTGTCATGACAAATCTCCCCCGCTTCCCCATCACAATGGCCGTACCGGTATCCTGACACATCGGAAGGACACCACCAGCCGCAATATTGGCATTTTTCAACAGGTCAAACGCGACAAACTTGTCATTCGACGTTGCCTCCGGATCGTCCAGAATATGCGCCAATTGTTGCAGATGTCCGGGGCGCAGCAGATGATTAATGTCGATAAATGCCTGTTTCGCGAGTAATTTGATCGCATCCGGCGAAACGGTCAAAAACTCGCGTTCACCAACACGCTCGATGGCCACGCCGTCGTCGGAAATCTTCCGGTATGGCGTCGTATCGGGACCAAGTGGAAACAGGCTCGAAGCGGAATTCGACATGAGATGTCCTTGTCTGTAACGTCAGACTTGCTTTTATGCCGTCCTGCTGCGGTTTCCAAGTCCCGTCTCGGTCAGATAAAGTCAATTTGACAGGGGCCCGGTCGGTACGCAAAAAGAGCGCATTCCGAGGGGGTCGTTTACATGTTTCCGCATCCTTTGCTCATTGCCGATATTGGTGGCACCAATGCCCGCTTTGCGCTGTTTGATCACCCGGGCGCTGAACCGCAGATGCTTGCGCGGTTAAAAACAGCTGATTTCGCCACTCCCGCGCTCGCAATCAAAGCCGTGCTCGCTGATCTCCCGGAGGCTCCGCGTTCCGCTATTCTCTGCGTTGCAGGGCCGGTAGTTGACCGCCGCTGCCATCTCACAAACGCGGCTTGGACGATTGACGGCCCTGCCTTGGTGCACGAACTCGGATTCGAACAGGGGCTTCTACTGAACGATTTTGAAGCACAAGCGCTATCACTTCCTGCCCATCGGGATATTTGGCTGACGCAAATCGGCACACTCGGTCGCTCCTCGCAAAGCGGCCCCCGCGTTATATTAGGGCCGGGGACCGGCCTTGGAATTGGCGCACTGATTGAACTGGACAATCGCTTCGTACCGATTCCGAGCGAGAGTTGTCATATCGATTTTGGTCCCGTCGAGGAGGATGAATTCCCCCTCTGGCGTCATCTGGAACGCGTTCATGGTCGCATCACAACAGAATCAGTCATGTCGGGACCGGGCCTCGTGCGCCTCTACCGCGCGCGCCTTGCAGAACGCGGCGAAAATGCGCCAGAAATCAACGGCTCCGAAATCGTGAATGTCGCGCTGCGTAACGAGACCTCATTGGAGCGAACAATTGTTGATCTCTACGTCCGGCTTATTGCCCGTTTTGCCGGCGATATTGCGATCACATTTCTGGCAACCGGCGGCGTGACCTTGGCTGGTGGCATTTTGCCCCGGATCGCGCCGATTATCGACCATGCCGCTTTCAGGACAGCCTTTGAAAAGAAGGCACCTGTCGACCGCCTGACAAAAGCAATTCCCTCCCATCTCCTCAATGAGACCGATGCCGTCTTGTATGGTATGGGCCTGATAGGTGGAACGCCTGAGCGTTATGCCATCGATTACGCAACCCGCTTCTGGCGAACTTAAGTCTCGGCGTTCAAGCAGCGTGAGGAGTCGGAAGCTGCGTTAAAAGCGCAAACAGTGCCGCTTGATCGTGCGTTCCGCGCAATTTTTGTGCAATGGCGGGATCACGGAGAATACGTGCCACCCGTGAGAGTGCCTTCAAATGATCAGCCCCCGCCTTCTCCGGCGCGATCAGAAGAAAGATCAAATCCACCGGTTCGCCATCCAGCGACTCAAAATCGATTGGCTTATCCAACCGGGCAAAAATCCCGAAAAGATGCGTCGCCTTCGCCAATTTTCCGTGAGGAATCGCAATTCCGTTGCCGATTCCGGTGGAACCGAGACGTTCCCGCTGCGTCAGTGACTCATTGATTTCATGGGCCGAAAGGCCAGAAACAATACTCGCATACTCGGACAATTCGAGGAGCGCCTGCTTTTTGGTTTGGGCTTTGAGAGCGGATATAACGGCATCGGCCGCCAGAACATCAGTTAGGGGCATGCGTAATCAGCTTTACTCTTTGTCGGGTTCGATAACCAATGCAGGACATGGGCCAAACAGCTTGTCTCGCGCGATTTCCATCGATTTGAAGATGACGCACGTTTACGTGTCCAGTGTCGGTGGGTCAACCCAGCCAATATTTCCATCGCTCCGTCGATAAACCAAGTTGACACGACCAGAGCCCGCATGACGAAAAACAAGCACGGAAACGCCAGTCATATCAAGTTCGAGTACCGCCTCACTGACTGGAATTGTTTTCATGTTTCTTTTTGTTTCGGCAATCACAACAGGATGAAACTCCGTTCCCTCTAACTCGTCTTCCTCATTCTCGGGTGATTTAATCACGTAGGAAGGAACTTCGACGATGCGCGAATTGCCATTTGGCGGAGCGTGATCTTTCAGGCGCTGCTTGTAGCGGCGTAACCTTTTTTCAATGATATCGGCAACTTTGTCCGCACTGAGATAGGCGTCGTAGGCCATGGCATGCGCCTGAACATCAACACCCGAGGATAGGTGCAATATACAGTCTGTTAGAAAACCCGTTCCCTCCTGAGTGACCGTCAGATGGCCCGACATTGTGCCACTGAAAAACTTGGCCACAACACCCGTGATCCTTTCGACCATTTTTGTCCGGAGAGCTTCACCAAGATCGATATTTTTACCTGATACGCGCAGCGCCATGTGAGACCTCGCTCCTTTGGAACAACCGCAACTGACCACGTGCCTTAACTGGTCACACCAGAAATCTAAGAACGCTCAACGGGCATGTCAATGCGTGCAAGTCGCACCCATCCGGAAAGCTGCCGTCAGACGGTTAGCAAAATCATATTTTTAGCTTGCGCGGGCCGTCTGGTTCATCTGCTTTTCGCGTCGGCGCTCGACAGATGACGGAATTCTGAGACTTTCCCGATATTTTGCCACGGTGCGGCGCGCAATATCAATCCCGGAACTACGTAACTGCTGCACGATCGTATCGTCAGAAAGGATATTTTTTGGATCTTCCGCATCGATCAACTGTTTGATCCGGAACCTGACCGCTTCAGCCGAATGACTTTCCCCGCCAAGCGTCGCAGATATTGATGCCGTAAAAAAGTACTTCATCTCGAATACGCCACGTTCAGCAGCGATATATTTATTGGAAGTCACCCTGGAGACCGTTGACTCATGCATGCTGATCGCATCAGCAACAGCACGCAAATTGAGTGGTTTCAGGAATTCGACACCATGGCTGAAAAACATATCCTGATGGCGAACAATTTCTGTTGCAACTTTCAAGATGGTCTTCGCCCGCTGTTCAAGGCTTCTCGTCAACCAGTTTGCCGTCTGCAGAGCCTCCGAAATATAGGCCTTGTCTGCTTCAGACTTCAGATTGGAGGATACGCGCGCCGCATAGGTTTGATTGACAAGTACCCTCGGCAACGCATCCGAATTCAACTCCACAAGCCACGAACCGTCTGAAGCCTTCCGCACAAACACATCCGGAATAACAGTCTGGATCTGCGATCGGCCAAACTTTAACCCCGGCTTGGGCTCCAGCTTGCGGATATCCGCAACCATTTCAGCCATATCCTCTTCATCGACACCGCAGATACGGCGCAATGACACAAAATCCCGCTTCGCCATCAATTCAAGATTGGCAAGCAGCCTTTCCATTGCCGGATCAAAACGGTTTTCCTCGATGAGCTGCAGTTTAAGGCATTCAGCCAGATCCCGCGCGCCGACGCCTGTAGGCTCGAAATCCTGAATAACTGTGAGGACATTCATCACCCGATCAAGGCTGATGCCGAGCCTTTCCGCTATTTCCTCTGGAACACCCGTAAAATAACCAGCCTCGTCAATCAGATCGATCATCGTCGCACCGATCATCCTGTCGACCGGGTCACTCACTGCAACCTGCAATTGTTCTGTCAGAACATCATGCAAAGATGCCTTTGCTGCAACATAGGCTTCAAGGTCGGACTTATCGAGATCTTCAAAGGAACCACCACTCGTGCCGCTCCAACTCGTTGAAGAAAGACCAAACTGGTCTGATTCCTCATTCGATCCGGAGCCGGTCGGTGACAAATCATCCTGAAATACGTTTTCAAGTTGGGTTTCAATCCGTGGATCGATCTCCCCTGCTTCAGGCGCGAGCGGTTTCGACTCCCATTCGGTATCTGAACCGGGGCTGGCATCGGGCGCGGGCGTTACGCTCGGCTCATTGGCTCCCGCATCATCATTGGCACGTTCGAGAAGCGGATTCTTCTCGAGTTCGGTCTCGACATACTCGTTCAGTTCGACGCTTGAGAGCTGCAACAACTTGATCGCCTGCAGAAGCTGCGGCGTCATCACCAGGGACTGACTCTGGCGTAACTCAAGTCGTTGCGAAAACTTCATAGACACGAGAGTTGTTCACTCCTCATTTCGACAACCTAGAGATGTATAATGGCACAGAATTTGCTTAAAAAACTCTTAATTGAAATTCTTAACTCAAAAATGATCGCAAAGTCAAAGTATTATCAATCAACAAATTGTGCTTTCACAATTTGAAATCTTCGCCGAGATAAATTCTCCGCACGTCTTCATTGGTAACAATTTCGTCCGATGTCCCTTCCATCAGAACACGCCCCGAATGAATAATATAAGCGCGATCAATAAGGCCCAGCGTCTCGCGCACATTATGATCCGTAATCAAAACGCCGATTTGGCGTGCCGTCAAATGCCTAACAAGCGCGCGAATATCGCCGACGGCGATCGGATCAATGCCGGCAAATGGTTCATCAAGCAACATAAAGGTCGGTCTGCTGGCCAAAGCACGCGCAATTTCACACCGTCTTCTTTCGCCCCCGGAAAGTGCCATTGAGGGGCTTTTTCTCAGGCGTTTAATATCGAATTCTTCCAACAAACGATCAAGCTCCATCTCGCGACGGTCGCGATTTGGCTCCACAAATTCGAGAACGGCGCGGATATTGTCTTCAACCGACAAGCCCCTAAAAATGGAAGGCTCCTGAGGCAGATACCCGATGCCCAACCTTGCACGCCGATACATCGGAAACCCGGTTATATCATGGCCATCCAGCGTAATCCGTCCCCTATCTACCGGAACGAGGCCCGTAATCATGTAAAAAATCGTTGTTTTACCGGCTCCATTAGGCCCCAGAAGACCGACCGCCTCGCCATTGCGAACAACCAAACTCGCATCATCGACAACGACCTTCTCGCGGTAAGCCTTGCTTAATCCGGTTGCAACAAGGGAGCCAGCCCAAGGCAGGTCAAGCGCGACTTGGTCGTCAGCTAAATAGCGGTCACGGGTTGAAACTTCCGTCATTTATGGTTGCACCTGAACCGGCTTTTTCGGTTGAGTGCTGGCGCCACCCGTAGGTTTCGCCCCGCCACTCACAAAAGAACTCGATACCCGGCCAGATTTTCCAGCCTCGACAAATGCCACCCCGGTTCCAACATTATAGATCAGCTTTTCGCCCTTGGTGACATTTCCGCCCTGGGTCAGAGTGACTTTTCCCAGAAGCGTCATAATGTCCGTCGTCCGCTCGTAAACACCGCTATCGCCGGTCGCGATCTGATCCTTGGAGATGATTGTAACGCCACCTTGCGCATCCACCCGCTTGAGAACTGTGCCACCTGCCTCGTCACCGCCTACGATGCTTGGCGACGCGGAAGCTCCGGCACTGGTTTCCGCGCTGCTTTCATAAAGAACAGTCATGACCTGCGCCTTCATAACTGTTTCGCCCTGCGTGACCACAACACTTCCCGTGTAAATCGCCCGCTTTTCCTTATCAAAAACCTCGAGCTGATCCGCTTCGATCGCAATAGGTTCGTTCGACGGTGTCCCCGGAGCGGCCTGTGCCGATGGAGAATCCTGAGCAGAAACACCTGCAATCAGTGCCGCCGAAAAAAATAATGCCAACAGACCTACCTTCTTCATTCGCTTGCTCCTGCATCCGTCGCAGCAATGGGTTCAGTTCCTGAACGTGATTTGAAACGGGAGCGAACATGTCCGGAAAAAACGATGCGCTCCCCGTTATCAAAAACACGCATCGCATTCGCGTTGATCGTTCCGGAGGTCATCATCACCTGAACAGGCTCCTTTGAAACGACCGTGTTTGTCTTGAAGTCGATCAATCCCGAAAGCATACGAATATCCGACGTCCCGGAAATGATCTGCACATTTCCTTTAACCGACAATTCGTCCTTCTTGCTATCATAAATCCCTGCATCAGACCTTAAGCGTGCAACAGATCCGGGTTTGGTTTCAATGCGGGATGTCAGTTCAACCAGCTCAAGAATAGTTGGCCGGGTCACATCCTGAATCGCCTGTCTGGCAGAAATTGAATAGGGTTTGTTGTCTCCCCTGAAACCTTTCAGGTCAGGCATTTCCATCGTTATTCGCGTTCCGTCCAATGTCAGCGAACCAAGATCAATATCTGCCGAGATCAGTTCAAGCGGACGGATATAGGGCAAAACAATCAGGAGAAGCGCTGCTAAAAGGGCGCCAAGCGGCAATGCCCGTCGGAGAAAACGCACCAAAGCGGAGTGTCGACGCGCTTGATCATAGCCGCGCTCACGGATGGAACCTACCGAAACGGAGACAGGCATACCCTGCATCACTCAATCCTCCGCCGCGGCTAAAACCGCCTCGTGATTTGCTCAGGAATGAGCAAAAATATCAACTTCAGGCCATCCCATCAGATCAAGTTGGCTACGATAAGGCAAAAATGAAAAACATGCATCTGCAATCGCGGTCCGGTTCTCGCGCGCAAGCATCAGATCCAATTTGTCCTTCAACGCATGAAGATAGAGAACATCGGAAGCGGCATAAGCGCATTGAGCATCTGAAAGAACATCCGCACCCCAATCCGAGGATTGCTGGTGCTTCGACAAATCAACGCCCAATAATTCCTTCACCAAATCCTTCAACCCATGTCGATCCGTGTAGGTTCTCACAAGTTTCGAGGCAATTTTTGTGCAATAGACCGATTCCGTCAAAACACCAAAACGATGATAAAGAACGCCGATATCAAAGCGCCCGAAATGAAAAAGCTTGGTGACGCTCCGGTCAGCCAAAAGTTTTTGAAGGTTCGGAGCTGTTTTGGCATCAGCCGGAATTTGCACGAGATCAGCTGAACCATCGCCCCGCGATAATTGAACAAGACAAAGCCGGTCCCGATTCAAATTAAGACCCAGCGTTTCAGTATCGATCGCAACAAGAGAGCCGAGGTCGAGATCATTCGGCAAATCGCCACGATGGACCCGAATTGTCATAAACTATGATTCCTGTTCGTCGGCAGATCGGGATATCAAACACCCTATCCCGCAAGATCATCACATGATGTCTTGATCATGAAGGCGATGGTGCCCAGGAGAGGACTCGAACCTCCACCTCTTGCAAGACTGGTACCTGAAACCAGCGCGTCTACCAATTCCGCCACCTGGGCATCGCAAAGTGTCTTAAAGTCCAAGCGCCGCCCTTGTCAACGCCAACCTCTTGCCGCGATCATTTAACGTGGAGCGCGTTTGGCGAGTATACGTTGCAACGTCCTGCGATGCATCGACAGACGACGCGCCGTTTCCGACACGTTCCGCGAGCATAATTCATAAATCCGTTGAATATGCTCCCACCGGACACGATCCGCCGACATCGGATTTTCCGGCGGTGCAACGCGTCCTGTTGCAGAGGATTGCAGCGCCGCGTCGATTTCCTCGGCATCTGCCGGCTTTGCGAGATAGTCATATGCACCGAGCTTAACAGCTGTCACGGCTGTCGCAATATTGCCATATCCCGTTAAAATAACGCCGCGGGATCCCGGGCTGTGCTTTTTCAGCGCCGCGATCACATCAAGACCGCTTCCATCCCCAAGCCGCATATCGATGACGGCGAACGCAGGCGGTCGGGTCGAAATGGCCCTGATCCCGTCTTCCACGGTTTCCGCGGTGGCAACAGAATAACCTCTCTGTTCCATTGCCCGCGCAACGCGGGTCAGAAACGGACGATCATCATCAACAATCAGGAGTGACTTTTCCTGCTGCGACTGGACAGTGCTGTCATTGAGCATCAAAAGCTCCTCAAATTTTCTACTCGGTTTTCATACGTGGGATATGCGTGTTTGGTTCTCTTTAGTCAAAACTCATGTCACCAAACCAGTTGAGCCTAACCAATTTTTCCTCATGTGAAAACGTCCGTCGGCCACGAAATGCTTACCCTGGCCCCTTTACCGCTAGGAATGACATTACTGAATGTCAAACTAGCCCCCGACCGCTCGAGAAGCGTTTTTGCAATGAAAAGCCCAAGCCCAAGGCCCGATTCTTCCTCGCCCTTTGTGCGGCGAGACCCGATACGCGTCGTCACATACGGCTCCCCCAACCGCTCCAGAACTTCCGGAGAAAATCCCGATCCGTCATCGGTGATCCGGATTGTCACCCGCTGCTCATCCCACATTGCTTCGATTGCAACCCGGGAACGAGCAAAATCCACGGCATTTTCAACAAGATTCCCAAGCCCGTACAGAATGGCGGGATTACGACGAAGTCTCGGCTCGTCCCCGGCTCCCTGCGGGATCACCTCAAGTTCGATCCCGAAAGAACGCTGCGGCGCGATAACCTCTTCGAGCAATAATCCGAGCGTCATCATGCCCAGAGGCCCCGCCTGCTCATGACCCAGCGAATTCAGCGTTTTCAAGATCTCGCGACAACGATTGACCTGTTGCACAAGTAGCCGGATATCATCCCCGATCAAGCCGTCCTGCGGGCCGCTCTTCTCAAGTTCTTTCGCCACAAGCGCAATCGTCGCAAGCGGTGTCCCGAGTTCATGCGCAGCAGCCGCGGCAAGACCGTCAATCTGGGTCAGGTGTTGTTCCCGTGCCAAAACGAGTTCCGTCGCGCTCAGCGCCTCGGCCAATTGCCGCGCTTCCTCCGCAACCCGCCACGCATACACCCCGATAAAAGCAACGCCGAGCAAAATCGCAAACCAGCTCCCGAGCCTGTAGAGCAACGGAAGATCAAACGCCTCGCCGGCAAACCATGGCAATGGCAGATAGTAAAATCCGATAATCGTCGCCGAGATGACAACAATGATCCCGATCATCAGCGTTTGTCGCGGGGGCAACACAGTCGCTGAAATCATGACCGGCGCGAGGAACAACAAGGCAAACGGATTCTCGAGCCCGCCCGTCAGATACAGCAAAACCGCAAGCTGCACGACGTCGAAAGCCAATAGCGCCGACGCGGCCCGGTCGCTGAGTCGATAACTAACCGCAAATTTGCTGCGCAACACGAGATTGAGAATGGCGGACGCCGCCAACGCCAAAACAAACGGGAGGACCGGCACACGGAACCCCAAAATCTGGGACGTCACGACAAGCGCTGCCGACTGCCCGGCAACCGCAAGCCATCGCAATCTGATCAGCGTATCAAGACGCAGAACGCCCGTTCCCTGATTGAAAGCCGACTGTGTCAGATGCAGCATGTCAGAACCCTCACCCGCGGGAAAATCGAATAGGCAAACCAAGTTTCAAGGCGTATAGATCCGCCTGACCTGCAAGAGAAAAAACAACGGTTACATCATGTTATCCGATTCCTCGACACTCATAATTGCTCTTGACCACTTGGTAAAGTCGTTTGCATCAGCAAATGCGGTCAATGGAATTTCATTCTCGGTCGCGAAAGGCGAGGTTGTTGGTCTGCTCGGCGGCAATGGAGCGGGCAAGACAACAACCATCGGAATGATCATGGGTCTCGTCACACCCAGCTCCGGAAGTGTGCGGGTGTTCGGCGTCAATATGGTCGATCGGCGCTATGAAGTTCTGCACCGGATGAACTTCGAAAGCCCCTATGTCGACATGCCACATCGCCTGACGGTTCGCCAGAATCTCGACGTTTTCGCAAGGCTTTACGGTGTTGAGCACGCATCGGACCGCATCAAGGAACTCGCCGAATCCCTTGACCTGACCGAGTTCATTGATCGCGCTGCAGGCCAGTTGTCAGCAGGTCAAAAAACCCGCGTTGCGCTCGCCAAAGCCCTGATCAACGATCCCGAATTGCTGCTGCTGGACGAACCCACCGCATCGCTCGACCCCGATACTGCGGACTGGATCCGGACCCGCCTTGAAGCCTTCCGCACCCGCCGAAACGCCACAATTTTACTCGCCTCCCACAACATGGCCGAAGTGGAAAGGCTCTGCGACCGCGTCATCATCATGAAAAAGGGCCAGATCGCCGATCAGGGAACGCCCGATGATCTCATCAGGAGGTATGGCCGCACCGATCTCGAAGAAGTGTTTCTCGACGTTGCGCGCACAGGTGCGCTCCAGAAAGGCGAAACCCGATGAGCCTTGCCCACGATACTTTCTCGGGGTTTTCGATAAACCGCGTTTACGCCCTCGTCCTGCGCTACACCTATCTCTTGCGCTCGTCTTGGCCACGCCTTTTGGAGCTCGTCTACTGGCCGGCTGTCCAAATGCTCACCTGGGGCTTTATTCAGGTCTACATTGCCAACACATCCGGCAAGGCAGCCTTCGCCGCGGGAACATTGATCGGCGCCATGCTGCTCTGGGACGTGCTTTTTCGCAGCCAATTGGGCTTTTCAATCTCTTTCCTCGAGGAGATCTGGGCCCGAAACATGGCCAATCTGCTGATGAGCCCGATGCGCCCGCTCGAATTTGTGGCAGCGCTGATCATCATGAGCCTGATCCGGCTCGCCATCGGCCTCGGGCCGGTCAGCATCATGGCGATTCTGTTTTTCGGGTTCAATTATTTTGCAATGGGGCTCGGTGCCGTTCTTTTTTTCATCAATCTCGTTTTGACCGGATGGGCCGTCGGTTTGGCCGTTTCAGGCATCGTCCTGCGCCACGGTTTGGGCGCTGAAAGCCTTGCATGGACAGTGATGTTCATCATGTTGCCGCTCGCTTGCGTCTATTATCCCGTCAGTGTGCTTCCGGACTTTTTACAACCCCTCGCATGGTGCCTTCCACCGACTTATGTCTTTGAAGGCTTGCGTGCGCTCCTGATCGACCACACATTGAGATCGGACCTGATGATCATGGCCTTCATGATTAACGTTATTCTCTTGATCGGTGGAACTACTATCTTTATGGTCCTTCTTCAGAAGGCGCGGGCCGCAGGCAGCCTTTTACAAATGGGCGAATAGTGGGCTCAACGCTCCGACGGCGAAAACGCCGCGGCTTTCACTTTTTCTCAATAAGAGTGCGCATCTTATACGGATGACCGATTGCCAGAAGCAGCAAACTGGCTAAAGTCGGATAAGCGTGCACTGCAACATAAATCCGGTCTCGTGCCGGAGGGGGACTATTGATATGCAACTTCCACTCTATACGTGGTACGAGACGACTCAAGCTTTTCTTGCCCCTGCTCGTGCTTTCGCGGACTCGACGCGGATGTTCTTCAGCAATCCGGCCAACCCTTTCAGCCACATGCCGCTCGGACGAAGCGTTGCCGCTGGCTGCGAGATGTTTGAACGCACAACGCGACGCTACGGCAAACCCGCCTTCGATCTACCGTCAACAACTATTGATGGAAGACAGGTTGCAGTTCACGAGCACACCGTCTGGGAGCGCCCCTTCTGCAATCTGATCCATTTCCGCCGGATGTTGTCACCAAAAGCAGCTCCGCACCCAAAAGTTCTGATCGTTGCACCAATGTCGGGCCACTATGCGACGCTGCTACGTGGCACAGTCGCTGCCTTCCTCCCCGACCATGAAGTCTTCATCACGGACTGGGTCGATGCCCGTCTTGTCCCGCTCGCGACAGGCAGCTTCGATCTCGACGACTATATCGATTATGTCATCGAGATGATCCATTCACTCGGCCCCGATGTCCATGTAATGGCCGTCTGCCAGCCCGCCGTTCCTGTGATTGCCGCCATTGCGCGCATGGAAGCAGAGGGCGACCCTCTAACGCCGGCGTCCATGATCCTGATGGGTGGCCCGATCGACCCCCGGGAAAGCCCGACGGAAGTCAACCGCGTTGCCGAAAGCCGCGGCACGGAATGGTTCCGTAAAAACTGCGTCGTCAAAGTGCCATTGCCAAACCCCGGCTTCATGCGCGATGTCTATCCGGGCTTCCTGCAATTGTCCGGCTTCATGGCCATGAATATGGATCGCCATGTCGAAGCACACGGCGAAATGTTCCGGCATCTCGTTGCCGGCGATGGTGATTCAGCCGAAAAGCACCGCGACTTTTACGATGAATATCTCGCAGTCATGGATCTGACGGCAGAATTCTATCTCCAGACCGTCGATACCGTTTTCGTCAAACATGCTTTGCCAAAGGGCACGATGATGCATCGCGACAAACCGGTTGATCTGAGCGCGATCCGCCGCTGTGCGCTCATGACGGTTGAGGGCGAGAACGACGATATTTCCGGCGTCGGCCAGACAAAGGCGGCCCATACGCTCTGCGTCAATATTCCTGACGAGCGACGTGCGCACTGGATGCAGCCGAAAGTCGGCCATTATGGCGTGTTCAATGGTTCGCGTTTCCGGGCGGAAATTGCACCCCGCATGAAAATCTTCATCGAGGCGTCATCTCAATCGAGTGAAATGACCGCTAAACCAGCCAAGACCTCCGTTCAAAAACGGGGCCCTGGCCGCCTGAAACTGGTCGAATCAATCAGTTGATGGCAGTAGTTTGGTAGAACAGGTTCGGCACGGAACATCCTGATGCTTGCGCTCTTCAAAAGTGGACGTAAATCAGCCGACCCTCTCCACATCGAGGTACCGCATGGCGAAGCGGTTTATCAGGTCGCGCTCCGCCGCAAGACTGGAGCGCGTCGTTTTACCTTGCGCGTAAGCTCGGCAACGGGCCAGATCGTACTAACACTGCCGCCCCGTGGTAGCCTCTTGCAGGCCACCGACTTTGCCAGACGCCAAGGCGGATGGATCGCGGCGCGGCTTGCAAAACAACCCGACAAAATCACCTGCACAACCAACGCTTCAATTCCCTTCAGGGGCATTCCCCATCTGATCGAACACCGCACAGGCGTTCGCGGGATTGCATGGACGGAAAGCGATCCGGCAACGGGCATAAACCGCCTCGTCATTGCAGGGCAGGCCGAACATGTTAACCGGCGTGTCCTTGATTATCTCAAAAAAGAGGCGCGAAAAGCATTGAGCGAGGCCGCTTTCCGGTATGCCGCCGCTCTCAATGTCAAAATCACCGGCATTACCCTGCGCGATACGACCAGCCGCTGGGGATCTTGTTCAAGCCGGGGCACGCTGAATTTCTCGTGGCGTCTGATCTTGGCCCCCGACTTCGTGCTCGACTACCTCGCCGCACACGAAGTCGCCCATCTGCGCGAACTCAACCATTCCCATCGCTTCTGGAGCATTCTCAAAGAGATTTGCCCTGAAACAGATGCCGCCGAGGCGTGGCTGAAACGAAATGGTGCAACCTTGCATCGCTACAACTGAACATTCGATCTCTCAGGGTTGAGGAATCGATCCAGGCGGACGTGGCGCAGAATCAGTTGCGGGATCCCACGGAAACTTCCATCCCGAAAGTAGATTCGTCACCGGATCATCACTCGCTGGCAAAGGCACCGGCTTCACCGGGCCCAGAGCCGACTTCATGAATTTGGACCAAATTTCCACCGGCAAATTACCCCCGGTAACCCGTTTTGTCGGTGAACCATCATCATTGCCAAGCCAGACGCCTGCAACCAGCGTCCCCGTATAGCCAATGAACCACGCGTCGCGGAAATCCTGACTTGTTCCCGTCTTCCCGGCGGCTTCCCACCCGGGCAGTTCCGCCTTTTTGCCCGTACCCGAAACCAATGTTTCGCGCAGCATGGTGTTCAGCATCGCAAGGATCGGCGGCGCAATCACCTGAACAGGTTCAGGATCAGCGCGCGTGAAAATCACCTCTCCGTTGCGTGTTCGAATTTCACTGATAATTCGCGGCTCAACCAGATAACCGCCATTTGCAAAGGCGCCATAAGCTGAAACCATCTCGAGCGGCGTGACTTCGGACGTTCCCAGCGCAAGCGATGCATTGACATCGAGCTTCGAGTAAATTCCCAAACGCCGTGCCGTTGCCGCAACATTTCTCGGCCCCACTTCCATACCGACACGAACCGCCACCGTATTTAACGACAAAGCGAGCGCATTTGTCAGCGTCACTGGGCCGAAATATTCACGCGAGTAATTCTCAGGCTTCCAGCCCTTCACATTGAGCGGCCCATCCTCGCGGATCGTATTCGGCGTTAGCCCCTTTTCGAGCGCGGTCAGATAGACAAAGGGCTTGAAAGCCGATCCCGGTTGGCGTTTGGCCGTCACCGCACGGTTATATTGGCTTTCCGTGTAATTACGCCCGCCAACGAGCGCCCAAATCGATCCGTCCGGTGCCATGGCAACAAAGGCTCCCTGACTGACACCATATTTAGCGCCCTTCGCATCAAGCTCTGCGACCAAAGCCTGTTCCGCAAATCCCTGAAGAGCAGGATCAAGCGTCGTCGTCACAACCAAATCGGTATCAACGGTACCGATCAACTCGTCGATCCGGTCCATCACATAGTCAGCCGGATAATTGCCCGAGGCACCGCGCTGAGTTGAAAGCGCAACAGCTGGCGCCGCCTCCGCCTCACCAGCCTTGGCCTGAGACACAAACCCCTCGCGCACCATGGCGGCCAAAACCAATTCCGCGCGGGCTTTCGCCGCCTCCGGATTACGGTTCGGCGCAAGCCGGGTCGGTGCCTGCACCAAACCGCCGAGCATCGCCGCTTCGGCAAGCGTCACCTGTCGGGCCGATTTCCCGAAATAGCGCTGCGCCGCCGCCTCAATGCCATATGCGCCAGATCCAAAATAGACACGGTTCAGATAGAGTTCGAGAATTTGATTCTTCGAATAATTTCGCTCAAGCCAGAGCGCCAGAATAGCTTCCTGAATCTTGCGAGCCGCCGTTCGTTCCTGCGTCAGAAAGATGTTTTTTGCGAGTTGCTGCGTCAGCGTCGATCCGCCCTGCATCGCCCCGTTCGATTGCATTACATTGCGGAACAGCGCCCGCCCGATACCAATCGGATCAATCCCGAAATGACTGTAAAAGCGCCGATCCTCAATCGCGATAAAGGCCTTCGGCAAAAAGGTTGGTAACTCCGTAATTGGAACTTCCTGACCGCCCGTCTCGCCACGATTGACCAATAATGTACCATCCGAAGCCAAAATCGCGACATTGGGTGGTCGCTTCGGAACTGCAAGTTGATCAATCGGCGGGAGTTTTGCCGCGTGATAGGCGATCACAGCGGAGACGCCGATGATACTCCACACCGCCAGAACAAGTGCCCAGTAAATCAGCCCGCCCAAAAGCGACCGCCTATGTCGACGGGTCCGCCCAAATGGCCTATCTTTGGATTGCTCCTTTTTCCGGCTTCCTCTTGATCGAGGTTTGGCATCAACCGGCTCATCATCTCGCTCATCGAGATGAGGCTCTTCGCCCCTCGGATTAACATAGCCAGCCCTGTCACTGGGGTGAACCCTCAGGCCGCCTCCGTGACCCTTTCCACCATCATGAAAGGTCGGTTCACGACGTGCATCCGTTTTTCTGCGTCGTTGGGCCATAATTCCGGTTCAAATTCAGGTCAAGCAGTTCACGCTCTCGGATCAGCAAAGCAGTCGGGCAATAAAGCCTAATAAAACGATACCAAATTCAATAAAGCATTCGCCATTAAGGTGAGGTTAATCGTCCATGGGGAGACCGATGATGAGAAGCTGCCATCTCTCGCATGATGCAAATGAAATATTCTTTTCAAGAAAAAACGTTTCTTTCTGATATGGGTTTGACTGGTCAATTTAACCTTGATCCTGTACGAAATGCCATGCGTGACATCCTAAATCGCTCTGGAACCTGAAAAATGACAAAAACACCCCACCATAACGATCTCCGCGGCGCGCCAATCGCCGCGCGCCTGATTGCTGAAGTAAAAGAGGCTACCAGCGAATTGAAGATGGCCGGATGGAACGCAAAACTAATGTCGATCACTATTGGTGATGTGACGGCTGTCGATCTCTATGTCCGCAATCAGCGCCGGAGAGCTGCGGAAGCCGGAATTGAATTTCAAGAACAGCACTATCCCGAGACAATCACCCAGATCGAGATCGAATCAGCGCTGCGCGCACTCAACGCTGATCCGCGCGTCACTGGAATCATCATTCAGCGGCCATTGCCAAAACATATTTCTCTCAAACGCCTTCAGGCAACCATCAACCCTATGAAAGATGTCGAGGGCATGCACCCCGCCTCCATCGGGAATATTGTCTATAATGAACTCGACCTCGCGCCATGCACAGCAGCAGCAGCCGTGGAATTGTTGAAATCCACAGGCCTCGAACTCAAGGGGCTCGAAGTCGTAATTGTCGGCCATTCGGAAATCGTCGGCAAACCGATCGCCTTTCTTCTCATGAGCGAAGGCGCCACCGTCACCGTCTGCCACCACATGACACGTTCGCTGGCGGCCCATGCCCGGCGCGCTGATGCGCTTTTCGTGGCTGTCGGCAAGCCAAAGCTGATCGACGCCCAAATGGTCAAACCTGGCGCGGCCATCATTGATATCGGCATCAATTCCGTGATCGGGCCTGACGGCAAGGAAATGATTGTCGGCGATGTCGATTATGAATCCGTTCAGAAAGAGGCATCATGGATCACACCGGTGCCGGGCGGCGTCGGCCCTGTCACCGTCGCAATCTTGTTAAAAAACACAGTCACAGCACTTCGCCGTCAACGCGCTCTCTATGAGGAAGCATTCGGCACCAACGATCATCAAATCGTCAAAAAATCCTAGTCCAGTCCGGCAATCGCCCGGCCAAATTCACCTGCCTCGAAGGGTTCGAGATCATCGATCCCCTCGCCCACGCCAATAAAATGAACCGGCAAGCCGAATTTTTCGGCCAATGCGACAAGAATACCGCCCCTCGCCGTCCCGTCGAGCTTGGTCATCACAAGCCCCGTGACACCGGCGATCTTGCTGAAGATCTCGACTTGAGACAAGGCATTTTGCCCGACAGTGGCGTCAAGCACGAGCAACACGGCATGCGGTGCCGTTGCATCCCGCTTCTTGATCACACGGATAATTTTTTCCAGTTCCGCCATCAATTCCGTCCGATTTTGCAATCGTCCCGCCGTATCAACGAGAAGAATATCGGTTTTTGCCTCGTCCGCCGCCGCAAACGCATCAAAGACTAATCCCGACGCGTCCGAACCCTGTGGTCGTGCAATGACCTTCGCACCAGTTCTGTCGCCCCACACCTGCAATTGTTCAATCGCCGCCGCGCGAAACGTATCGCCTGCCGCCAGTATCACCGAACGACCCTCGTCACGAAATTTCGCGGCCAATTTTCCGATGGTTGTCGTTTTACCCGATCCGTTCACCCCGACCATCAGGATCACAAACGGCTTTTTCGACCCATCGATCGAGAGCGGGATCGCTACAGGCGTCAATGTCCGCGTCACTTCCTCGGCGAGGATGGCTTTCACCTCTTCGCCTTCAATCTCCTTGCCATAACGCCCCTTGCCGACCGCTTCCACAATGCGTGTCGCAACCGTAAGCCCGAGATCGGCCCGGATTAGAACATCCTCGAATTCCTCGAGCGTCCCGGAATCGAGCTTTCTTTTCGTAAAAAGATCCGTGATTCCCTGACCAATCGACGAAGATGAACGCGCCAGACCCTGTTTGAGCTTCTGCCACCAGCTAAGTCGCGGTTCAACAGCCGCCACGAGCACCGGCTCGTCGGCGACAATCGGCACAGAAGCATCACGGCCAAAGAGCCGCCCCAACAATCCGGGCTTTTTTCTTACGTCATCAGTCATGGATCTTCGATAATGCTTTCACGCTCGGAACGAAAGGGCTAGAAACCCTCCAATGACACCGGAAGAAATTCAAGGCCGTATTCTTTACCGCGATGCGTTGATGCTTGTCATCAACAAGCCCGCAGGAATCGCCGTACATCAATCGCATCCCAATGCCGTCAACCGCGACGTCTACATTGAGCAATATTTCCCGGCATTGCAATTTGGATTGCCCAAACCCCCAATGTTGGCCCACAGGCTCGACAAGGATACATCCGGCTGTCTCGTCCTCGGTCGCCACCGCAAGGCGCTCGATGATCTTTCCCGCCTCTTCCGCGAAGGATTGATGGAAAAGACCTATTGGGCCATCGTCGAAGGTGGGCCTGTTGAAGATGAAGGCTTCATTGATTTGCCGCTCGGCCGCCTTGATCCCGCCCGCGGTTGGTGGATGAAAGTCGATCCGGATGGGCTGAAAGCCCAGACAGGCTGGAAAGTCATGGGCCGCGCCGACGGCATGGCCTTCATGCTGCTGTCGCCCCTCACCGGACGCACCCATCAATTACGCGTCCATTGTCAGGCCATGGGTTGGCCGATTATCGGCGATCCTATTTATGGCGATGGTCGGCGCAGCGGCGAACGATTGCATCTCCACGCCCGGTCAATCACCATCCCGCTCTATAAAAACAAACCCCCAATCACCGTCGAGGCCCCGCCTCCCGCCCACATGCTCGCGCGGTTGCATACGTGCGGGTTAATTGGAGACTGAGTCGAAAGCCCTCTACCCCGCCTTCATCGCAACTTTCAAAATATCGTTGGCGCGCTTCTGCCAGCCAGGACCCGTTGCCCGCAGCGCATCAATCACACTTTGGTCAAGACGCATGGAAATCAAATGCTTGGCTTGCGCACTTTTCGGGCGCCCCCGTGTTTTTGGAAACGCCGCCCGCTCGATATCCGACAAACTTTCCGGACCCTGAGCGCGCTTGAAATCCGCCACCATCCATTCAGGATTATCATGATCGCTCAGATCAATCTTTTTGCGCTTTGTCTTCATAGATTCCATAACGCCTGATCTCCTTCGAATGCGCCCGTCTCAAACTGATCGCTCGGACATGTCCGTCTCGAATCGTATAGGCAAGGCAAAAAAAGACCGATCCAATGATTCCGTAAGCCCTAAACCGGGGCTCGGCAAATCGGTCGTCGGCAACCCGAGCAAAAACATCCAGATCGGCGGCACGTCCCAACGAAATGCCATGCTTGGCGATGTTGACCTTGTCCTTCTCCGGATCAAAAACAATCATGAATTAATGTAGCTCATTAAATGAAATTTTCAAGCATGGCAGCAATTCATTCATCCAACTTGGAATTTCGTGACGCTATAATTCCAAGTGAACGCCGTTGTGCATTTTGATTTTTGCCATCATCACCGTCCCCGCAATCTGCCCGTCACCCACCCTCACAGGGATAAAGCACGGCGTGCGGCCAATTCCCCCGCGCTCAACCAGAATTTCCTGTTCGCTACCGATCAGGCGATCAAGATGGCGCGACAACGCCTCTGCACCCTTCTCACGCAGCCGTCGCGCGCGATCCTTGATCTGGTCCGCAGGAACGGGCGGCATTTTCGCCGCAGGCGTTCCCGGTCGGGCCGAATAGGGAAACACATGCAAGCTCGATAATCCGCACGCATCAACAAGCTCGATGGAGCGCTGGAACATCTCCTCCGTCTCGGTCGGAAATCCGGCAATAATATCGGCACCAAAGGCGATATCAGGACGAAGCCCCCGAACCGTCTCGCAAAACCGGATTGCATCATCCCGCAAATGCCGCCGCTTCATACGCTTCAAAATCAGATCATCGCCTGCCTGCAGCGACAAATGCAGATGCGGCATCAATCTCTTGTCGGTCGCAATCGCATCAAGCAACTCATCATCCGCCTCAACCGAGTCAATCGATGACAGGCGCAATCGCCTCAACCCGGGTACATCCCGCAAAATCGCTTTGACCAAGGTGCCCAGTCGCGGTGCCCCCGGAAGATCCGGCCCGTAACTCGTCAAATCAACACCCGTCAGCACCGCTTCCGCATAGCCTTGATCAACCAGCCGGGCGATCTGATCCGTTACCTGCCCCACCGGTGTTGACCGCGAATTGCCGCGCCCGAACGGAATCACACAAAATGTGCACCGATGGTCGCACCCGTTCTGCACCTCGACAAAAGCCCGCGTATGGCCCTCGAACCTGTCCGGAACCTGCCGCGCCGTTTGCGTGACAGCCATAATATCCGACACCTGAATCCGTGCCTCGCCCGCGCTGTTCTTGGCCAAAGCGGCCCAGGTCGCGGATTTCGTCTTCTCCGCATTCCCGATAATTGTTGAAACTTCGGTGAGGCTCGCGAATTTTTCCGGCTCGATTTGTGCCGCACATCCCGTCACCACAATCCGCGTATCGGGTCGCTCGCGCTTCAGCCGCCGGATTGTTTGCCGTGCTTGACGCACCGCCTCGGCAGTCACAGCACAACTATTCACAATGACGAGGTTATCATGCCCCGCCTCGAGCGCTGCCTGTTTCATCGCCTCCGACTCAACCACATTGAGCCGACAGCCAAATGTGACAAGATCAACACCCATCACGGAACCGTTTCAAAAAGCGACGCACCCAGCGTGCCACGATGCTCGAGTTCCACAGGGCCGGTCATCAGCACATGATCATCGCTGGTGCGCCACGCAATCATCAAATCGCCACCGGGCAAGGTCACCCGCACTTTTCGGCCCGTTAGCCCGTTCCGTGCCGCTGCTACAGCGGCAGCACACGCGCCCGAACCGCACGCACGCGTCAATCCGGCCCCGCGCTCCCAAACTTTCTGGATCACATGATCGCTGCTCACAACCTGAACAAGCGAGATATTGGCGCGCTCGGGAAACAACCGATCATGCTCCAGAACAGGGCCATTTACCGCCAAATCATACCCCTCGACATCATCAACCCAGAAAATCACATGCGGATTGCCCATATTGACGCAAGCGGGCTTTTCCAACGTCCTGCCATTCGACGTGACAAACGAAAAATCAATAGCACGTGTATCCGCCATCGGGCGGCTTAGCGGAATCTCGGACCATCCGAACCGCGGAACCCCCATATCGACCGTGAACGACAACGGCCCTTCCCGTGAGCATGCGAGCAATCCCGCAGCCGTTTGCAGCGTCAATGCCATGCGCGCATCATGCTCGAGCAACGCCCAGGTCACGCAGCGCGTCCCGTTGCCGCACGCGGACGACTCGCTGCCATCCGTATTGAAAATCCGCATAAACGCATCCGTGCCGGGTGTTTTCGGGTCAAACAACACCATAAGCTGGTCAAAGGCAGTCGCCGCATCAGCCGCAATCGCGCGCGCATCTTCCGGCCGCACCCCGAGACCGGTCTTGCGGAGGTCAAGAATCGTGATCTCGTTGCCCAACCCGTTCATTTTCAGATAGGGCCTTCCAGAAAGCGGTTGCGTCATCATCTGTTCCACCATGGCGGCGACATATCATAATTGAGGGCCACTAGGCCAGTAAGACGTGCCTCGACCACACGCCCGAACGGCTCTATAGTGCATGAGCTTGGCGGTTCATGCGAGTCGCTGTTGCAGGAGGCCTTTTCCGAATGAAGCCGATGAAGATGCTGCTTTGGATGCCACTTTTAGCTGCAACTCTTTTGCTCGCGCCTGCATATGCTCAAACCACACCCTCGGAACCACCGGCGACCTCGACACCCGCGACTGAACCTGCTCCGCTCCCGACAGGGCCGAAAGCCATGGCCGAGCGGCCGACGCAATCAAGCCTTCCCGATACGGTCAGCATCACCGGCCGCCCCGCATTGATCGTTTCCGGTGACGGGCTTTGGGAAGGTGGCTATGATATACTTCGTACCATTTTTCAGCGTCTTGATGCGGCAGCGACAAAAGCGGGTCTCAAAAAAACCGGCTATCCCATCGCGATTTTTCGCGAGACAACCGATACCGGCTTTGTCTTCGATGCCATGCTCCCGATCGAAACAACCCCGACCGCGACACCCGCGGATTTTCCACCCGAGCTCAAATTCGGCACCACCCCCTCGGGATCAGCCTTTCGCTTCGTCTATCAGGCATCCTATGACGAAATCGATGGCGCATACGAGCAAATCACTGCCTATCTCGATGCGAAAGACATTGCCGTCGAAGATACATTCATCGAGGAGTTCCTCACAATGGGTGCCCAGAGCGATGACCCCGCAACAGACATCAACATCTATGTGAAGCCGAAACAATAGCCCCTTTGGCGCCGGTCACAGCTCGAACACCTCGCCGGGTCTTAATGCCTTGAACCTGCTCTTCTCGACGCCGTGGTGCTCAAGCGCCGCCTTCAAAGCCTCGAGCGGTCGCGACAGACCTTCATTCGTCAGCTGGAACGTTCCCCAATGGTGGGCAATCGCCTGCTCGGCACCGCACGCAATAAACGCGCGCACCGCCTCGTCCGGATTCATATGCTGCTCTGCCATGAACCAACGCGGCTCATAGGCACCGATGGGCAGGATAGCGAGACGGACCGGCCCGTGCTTGTCCGCCACGTGCTTGAAAATCCTCCCGTCATGATACCCCGTATCGCCAACATGGTAGATCAACCCGGCAGGTGTTTTCAGCACAAACGCTGCCCATAACGCTCTCAGCCGGTCCCGTAGCCCCCGTGCCGACCAATGATAAGCCTCCTCGAAATGAAGCATCACCTCGTTGCCGAGGCTGACATGCTGATGCCAGTCATAGGTCTCGACCCGCGCATTCGGAACCGCCTGCTTGATGATCGTATCATTGCCGAGCGGCGTGATCATGCGTGGCGTGTGCCCGAGCGTACAAAGCCGCTTCAACGTCGCAAGATCGAGATGATCATAATGATTATGAGAAATCAGCACGATATCGATCATCGGGAGATCGTCAAAGGCGATGCCCGGGCTGTTCACCCGCTTCGGCCCCGCAAACCTGACAGGCGACACTCTATCCGACCACACCGGATCAAGCAGAATATTCAATCCCGCCGTTTGAACCAGAAAACTCGCATGACCAACAAAAGAAACCCGGATTGCCTGCTCGGACACCCGCTCCGGCGGCTTGTCACTGAAGGGGCTCGGGTGAGCGTCTGGCCATTTCTCGCGTCCGCCTTCAAATCCCCAGCGCAACAGATCAAGCGGTGATTTTTTCCACCTCCGGCCCGGGTTGAAAAAATGCTCCCCGTCAAAATGGTCCGTCACAGGCCCCTGATAATACGGATTTTTGCTGCGATGCTTGCTTTTCTCGGTCACGAAATCGGTTTTCCATTGATAAGAAACTGTCGGCGCACTTATGCCCGTTCTGACAATCGTCAGCTATGTCTTTTTCGTGCGCAGTCCGTGACCGGATCACATGGCGGTCAACGCGTTATTCATGCTAGAAAAGTTTGGCCACACATCACCAACCCGTCGGGATCACCTCTTTCATGACCTTGTTTGATGGCCTGCTCGTCCTTGTAGCCAGCCTTGCGGGCGGCACCATCAACGGCATTGCGGGCGGTGGCACATTCTTCACCTTCTCCGCCCTGATCGGCACCGGCCTGCCACCCATCATCGCCAACGCAACCAGCGCCATGATCCTGACGCCAGCCAGTTTTGCGTCTACCTTCGCTTATCTGCCCGAAATCCGGCGCTATGGTCGCCGCTATGTGCCCCTTGCCATCGCAAGCATGATCGGCGGTCTCTCTGGTGCGCTCTTGCTCCTCTTCACGCCCTCATCCTCGTTCCGCACATTGATCCCCTTCTTCCTCGGCTTTGCCACGCTCCTCTTCGCCACAAGTCCCTTACTTCTGAAATGGATCAACCGCGTTGCCTCGAGGCCCGGCTCCGGCAAACGCCGCTTGGCCGGTATCGGCATGCAGTTTGTTGTATCCATCTATGGCGGCTATTTCGGTGCAGGTATGGGCATCATCATGCTCGCCGCCCTCGCTTTGGCCGAAGGGGATGATTATCACTTCATCAACGCCGCCAAAAACCTTTGCTCGCTCTTCATTCAGGGCTTTGCGCTGATTGCTCTCATTACCGCCGGAATTGTCGCTTGGCCCCATGCCATTATCGGCCTGATTGGCGGTGTTTGCGGCGGCTATATCGGTGTCAAACTCGCCCGGCGCGTGCCGACAAAATTCATCCGGTGGATTGTCGTCTCTTTTGGCACGATCCTGACACTTCGTTTTGCGCTTGCCTGAGCGAAACGCTCAAAGTCTTTTGCCCTGAAGGCCATTTCGCGCTACTCACCTATCCATCGAGTCGCATCACCCGCAACTGATTCGCGGAGAGTCTCACGGCATGCCTCACCCATTTCCTTTGACAAAGCCTTTCGCCATGCGGTTATTTTCTCAAGCATCTATTCGTGCCTTTTTTGCTGCTTTCATTTTCGTTCTTTTCCTGCCCCTCGGCGCTGGTGCACAAGAGCAAAACAGCACAAAATCGAAAATCGAAGCCATCCGCCTTGAGCTGAACCAGATCGAAGCGGGCATTACCGTTCGAACCGTTTCCGACAAAGCCCTCCAGGAAAATCGAAAGCGCGTCGAGGAATTGGCACGCGACCTGAAATCCGTCTCGGACGAGCTGGCACCCAAAGCGGAAGCCATGCGCTCGCGCCTCAAAGAACTTGGCCCCAAGCCTGATGAGAAGGCCGAACCTGAAAGCACCGACATTACAAAAGAGCGGGACGAGCGGGACCGTCTATTGAAAGAGCTTGACGAAAGCGTGAAGCTCGCGCGCGCGCTGGCTGTCCAAGCCGACCAGATCATGACCGCCATTGCAGATCAACGGCGAAACATTTTTACGAATAAATTGTTCGAGCGGTCAGAGAGCCTTTTGGCTCCGCAACTCTGGCTCGATGTCGCCGGCAATATCGGCCATGATCTTCGGGCACTGGGCGTCGTTTCACGCGATACTTTAAACCGGATCATCGAGTCCGCCGGAGCATTCGGCACCTTGGTTCTCACAATAGCGATCGGCATTGTGATCATCTTCGCCGCAAGGATGCGTCGGCGCGCATTGACATTTATGGCCCGTGATGCGGTTTTTGGGGAACCTACACCGTTCCGTGTCGCAAGCCGCGCTGCTTTACTCACGCTCATCAGTTTACTCGTTCCAGTGACCGCCGTCGCCGTGATCGTGACCACTGTCGATGCACTCAATATTCTTCCAAACCGCGTCGAACCCGTGTTCAGCGTCATCCTGTGGGGTCTCGTCTATATCAGTTTTGTGCGCGGACTGGCAGAAGCCGTTCTATCGCCTGATCGCGCTGAATGGCGGGCAATTCCTCTGTCAAATGAATCGGCAGCCCGTATTGTCTGGATCGCCACGAATATCAGCATCCTCATTTTGGCCGACTCAACCTTTGAGACGGTAAGTCAGGCAATTGCCGCCGGCCTGAGCCTCACAGTTCTCACAAAGGCGATCTTTTCAATTCTGATCGTCTGGACGCTGGTCAGGGGTTTGAAATCAATCGTTCCCGCACCAAGAACCGAGGGAGCAGAAGCATCCATCCCCGAAGCAGGCTCGTCCCTGACGGCACTTCTGCGGATCATCGGCTGGAGCCTCGTGATCGTCATTCTTGGATCCGTCCTGTTGGGGTTCAGCGCTTTTGCTGCTTTTGTTGCCGATCAAATTTCGTGGATCGGAATTATCGTCACCCTGATCTATCTTTTGGCGCGCCTGAGTTCGCTCGCAATCGAAGGGTTTCTCCTCGAAGATACACGTTTTTCGACAATGATCAGAACAGCAAGCGGCCTGTCCCGCCGCTCGCTGGAGCAACTCGGCGTTTTACTCTCGGGCGCGGCGCAGGTTCTGATCATCGGTCTCGGCCTGTTGCTCGCCTTGGCGCCATGGGGCGTCGAGTCGGGCGATGTGCTTTACTCTCTGAAAGCAGCGATTTTCGGCTTCACCATTGGCGACGTCACCTTTTCCTTTGCGGCGGCCTTTTCGGCAATCGTGTTTTTCGGCATCGCCATTCTGGTCACCCGCGCGGTCCAGCGCTGGCTGACAGCCAAATATCTGCCGCATACACAGCTTGATTCAGGTCTCCGCAACTCGATAACGACCGGTATCGGCTATCTCGGCTTTTTGATCGCGATAACGCTCTCGCTCAGCACATTGGGGCTTAGTCTCGATAAAATCACCATCGTCGCCGGTGCGCTCTCGGTCGGTATCGGTTTTGGTCTGCAATCCATCGTCAATAATTTCGTATCAGGGCTCATCCTGCTGTGGGAACGCGGCATTCGCGTCGGTGACTGGATTGTCGTCGGGGACGAGCAGGGAATCGTCAAACGCATCAATGTTCGGGCAACTGAAATCGAGACATTCGACAAGGCCGTCATGATTGTACCCAATTCGAGCCTCATCTCGGGTACCGTCAAAAACCGCGTCCATTCCAACCGGATGGGGCGGATCGTGATCCCCGTTCCGGTCAATCGTGACGCAGATTCGGCAAAAGTAGCAGAAATCCTTTCATCCGTGGCCGTCACAAACCGCACTGTCCTGAAACGGCCCGAACCCGTGGTCAATTTCAAACGTATCGGCGATACCATCAAGGAGTTCGAACTTGTCTGCTTCATCGCCGAAGTTGATGACGGAGCGAAGGTCACAAGCGATCTCATTTTCAAGATTGATCACCAATTAATGGAGATCGGCATTGGTGACACCAAACCGCGAACCGTTCTGACCATCGAAGGACTTGGCGCACTCGAAGATCGTATTAGCAAGATCGAAAGCGCGGCTACAGCGGAGCAAAAAGGAACCAACCCCGCCGCTCGGAAAAGGACAAAGAAGTAATGGCCGCTGCAATCCGGGGCAAATCTGCCCTCATCCTGATGTCAACGCTAATGGTCGGTCTGGCACTTGGCTCATGCGGATCAAACCGCACCGGCTCGACGCCCGGGCTCTACACGCGCCTTGACCAAGCCGGTCAGGCCTTCGATCCAGCGATATCAGTCTCCATGATCAATGGCTATCGACGGGATCGCAACCTTCCACCCCTGATCTTCGATGCCACCCTTGCACGCGAAGCGGAATTGAGGGCCGCAAACGCCGCCGAAGCGGACCGTTCAACCCCGGGCGAAGTCCCTGCCCTCAAAAACGAAGAAACACCCGACGGCAAGACAATCCGTTTGTCCGCAGGCTACCGCACAGCGGCCGAAGCTTTTTCAGGCTGGCGAGATGTCCCCGCACACAATGCAGCGCTTTTATCTCGGCAGGCGACCCGGATTGGCATCGCCGCTTATTATGTGCCGTCATCCCGCTACAGGATGTATTGGGCGCTCGTTACGAGTATCCGGTAGCCCCGTCAAAATTTTTGTTGTTGCGGCATGGGCGGCGCTTCCTTGATCAAAAAAACATCAATCCGGCGATTCGACGGAAGCTGCGGATTGTCTGGAAAAAGCGGTTCTGTATCGGCTTTGCCGGTCACGGATGCGAAGCGATCCGGCAAAATGCCCGCTTCAGAAAATATTTTTCGAACGGCACTCGCCCGTCCGACCGAAAGGTCCCACGCCATCGCATCAGTCGAGAGACCATAAGATTGGGTTGCCGTATGCCCCGTGATCGCGATCCGGTTGGAAAGTTTGAGGAGCAAGGGTGCGAGCTTCACGAGCGCTTCCCGAACCCTCTCAAACGGTTCCGTTGATCCCTCGGGAAACATGGATAGCCCTGTCTGATCGGTGAGTGCCACGTTGATACCATTCGCACGTTCTTCGACGATGATATTCTTCGACAGTTCCGCCAATTCCGGCATTTCATTGATTGCTTGTCTCAGGCTCGAAGCCGCCAATGCAACGCCTTGATCTCGCGCAATCAGGTTACGCCCTTGCTCTGACGCCTCTTTCGAAGATGGAGCAGTTTCCGCGGAAGCATCTTCCGGTGAGCCATCGACTGCATTTTTTAATCTCGGCCTCACTGGAATACCCATTATTTCGATAATTCCGGCGTAGTAACTATCTCGGGTCGTCCCGAATGCGTCACGCATGGAACCCGCCACCAGTTGCAATTTCTGTTTGTCTTGCGTCGAAAACGCGACGAGCATCACGAAGAAGCTCAAGAGCAACGCCATTAGATCGGCAAATGTGACAAACCAACCATGTCCGCCAGCGTGTTCGCCCTTCTTTTTACGCATGCGCTTGGTCCCTTACGCGGCGGCCAGTTCATCGCGATGATGCTGTGGCAGATAGGCCATGAGCATTTCGCGCACGACAGCAGGACTGCGCGCATCTCTCACCTGCATGATGCCGTCAATCACGAGCGCCCTTGCAAGATCCTCTTCCTCCAGTTTCAGATGCAGTTTATCAGCCAGAGGGAGACAAAAGAGATTGCCGATGAGCGCACCGTAAAGTGTCGCGAGCAAAGCAACCGCCATGAAAGGCCCCAATTTCGACGGATCACTCATGTTCGAGAACATCTGCACCATACCAAGCAACGTTCCTACCATCCCCCACGCAGGGGCGGCATCACCGATTAAGCGATAGAGCTTTTCGCTCTCCTGTAGTCTTTGAAGAAAGACATCCGTATCACGTTGAAGTGTGTCACGGATAAAGTCCTTGTCATAGCCGTCAGCAATGTACCGAACGCCCTGAGCGAGAAACGAATTCGTTACCGCGACGCGCTCAAGCGCGGTAGGCCCTTGACGACGCGCCGTATCCGCGACTTTGGTAATCTCTTCAATTAATTGGCGCGGATCGCTGCCTTGCATCGTAAAGACATATTTGAAACCCATCGGAAACCCGTGCGCAATCACGGAAAAGGGAAACCGGATCATGGTTGCTGCCGCACAACCGCCAAAAATGACAATAAAAGCATGCTTATCAACAAAATTTCTTGGTGACCCGTCCATGACGATCAGCACCATAACGACCACGACCCCTAAAACATATCCGATGATCGTTGCGAGATCCATTTATCCGGTCCTAAAGTTAGCATTCGAACAAAATCAAACGTAACGTAATGCAAAATTGTGAAAGAAAGGTTTTTATATCAAACCCGGTTATGCCGATTATGCTGATATAGTGACATATTATTCACGCTTTCACATAACATCAGTTAGGTAAGTAATCAAATAATGTTTTTTACAACGTTTAAACGTGCATTTCGTCAGATTGGATCAGAAAAAAAACTGGCCCTGACTCTTGTCGCTGCAAATTCTATGCTGGCCTTCAGCCAGTTTGCCGAACCGATCCTGTTCGGACGTGTAATTGACCATCTGTCAACCCCGGGCATTCCTGGTGCTCCGGTCTGGGATCCGGCGGTTGTCAAAATCATCGCCGCTTGGATCGGCTTCGGCCTTTTTACAATCGTCGCCAGTGTCCTTGTCGCACTTCATGCCGACCGCCTGTCCCATCGCAGCCGGCTAGCAATGATTTCGGCATTTTTCGAACATGCGCTGACACTCCCGCTCGCTTTTCATAACCGCAATCATTCCGGGCAACTGCTGAAAGTAGCGCTCGAAGGCGCGAATGGCGCAGCATGGAT
This sequence comes from Alsobacter soli, assembly GCA_945883115.1. Lineage (GTDB taxonomy): Bacteria > Pseudomonadota > Alphaproteobacteria > Rhizobiales > Beijerinckiaceae > CAIUPE01. The sequence continues at coordinate 27,258 of CAMCXA010000007.1, read as the reverse complement.
TTGGCTCAATATCCTGCGCGAACATTGCGCTTCCGTCATCCTGTTGGGCTTGATGCTTCCGGCAACACTCTTCATCAACTGGCGTCTGGCACTCATGCTCCTGCTCTTGCTCGCCCTTTTTTCGGGCCTCACCGCTTTCGTCATGTACCGGACAGAAAAACTTCAGGGCGATGTCGAACAATTTCATACCAATCTTGCCGCTCACGCCTCCGACGCGTTCGGCAATCTTCCGGTGATCCAGAGCTTTACCCGCATCGAGCGCGAAACTGCGGCACTCCGGGACATCATCAACAATTTGCTGAGAGCCCAAACACCGGTTCTGGTCTGGTGGGCCTTCGCACAAATGATCGCGCGAGCCTCCGCAACCCTCACAATGCTCGGAATTCTCATCGTCGGCATCACATTGAACCGCGCCGGTCTGGCGACTGTCGGCGAGATTGTGTCCTTCATCAGCCTCTCGATCATGCTGATCGGCCGCATGGAAACCTTGGTTGGCTTCATCAATCATATGATGAGCCAAGCCCCAAAATTGCGGGCTTTCTTCGATGTGCTCGCTCTCGAACCCGCCGTCCGCGATCAACCCGGCGCAAAATCCTTGACATCCATCGCAGGCGACGTCGTCTTCGACAATGTCACCTTCTCCTATGGCGGCAAAAGTCCCGCCGTTCGCAATATCAGTTTCACCGTCAAAGCCGGCCAGTGCGTCGCCCTTGTCGGTGCCACAGGATCCGGCAAATCAACAACATTGAGCCTTCTCTACCGTGCCTTCGAACCTCAATCCGGCCAAATTCTCATTGACGGCCACGATATCCGCACGCTCACGCTCCATTCACTTCGCCGCCATATCGGCGTCGTCTTTCAGGAATCCATGCTGTTTGCACGCTCGATTGCCGATAATATCCGCGTCGGTCGCCCGGATGCCTCCGATGACGACGTCCTCGCAGCACTTGAAAAAGCGCAAGGCTCGGCGATCATCGCGCGCGAACCGGAAGGCCTTAACACCCTGATCGGAGAACGCGGGCGCACCCTGTCGGGCGGCGAACGTCAACGCCTTGCCATTGCGCGCGCCCTCTTGAAAAATCCGCCCATTCTCATCCTCGATGAAGCCACGTCCGCGCTCGACGCCGCAACCGAACACGCTGTCCGCCTTGCGCTCGATGTCGTGATGCAAAGCCGGACGACATTCGTAATCGCCCATCGCTTTTCAACCATCCGCAAAGCGGATCTCATCCTCGTCTTCGAGAACGGCCAAATCATCGAGCACGGCACATATTCGGTGCTTATGGCGCAAAAAGGCAAGTTTGCCGCCTTGGCCGAGGCACAAATCCTCGACTCAGACCCGAGCGATCAAACCGCAAGCCCTACACAACCGGCTGTTTCCGGTTCAGCGCCGTGATTTTCAATACTGTGATCCGGTTGCGTGACTTTCGCAAAACCTGAAAACGATAGCCGTAAAAGGTGAAAACCTGCCCCGTATCCGGGATCGTCTGCGCCTCGTGGATCACAAGCCCGGCAATCGTCGTTGCCTCGTCGTCCGGCAACTCCCAATCCATCGCGCGGTTCAGATCGCGGATCGGCACCGAGCCCTCGACGCTCACCGAACCATCCGGCAATGGCCGGAGACCTTGCACCAGAATATCATGCTCGTCGCGGATATCGCCAACAATCTCCTCGAGAATATCCTCGAGCGTGACAATGCCCATCACCTCGCCATATTCATCAACCACGAACGCAAAATGCATCTTCTTGGTCAAAAACGCCCGTAGCTGATCCTTGAGAGAGGTCGTATCCGGCACAAACCAGGGCGAAAGCGCGATCTCCCGCACATCGAGCTTCGTGGTATCGCCCTTCACCGAATCATAGGCTCGGAGCAAATCCTTGGCATGGAGCAGACCGACAATATTCTCCGATGATCCCGACCAGAGCGGCAGTCGTGTATGGGGAGACGCCAAAACTTCACGCACCACTTCCTCGGACGGCAGATCAGCCGACACCGAAACCATTTTCGTCCGGTGAACCATGATATCGGACACTTCCAGATCAACCAGATCCAAGAGGCCGCCAAACATTTTATGCGCCTCTTTCTCGACGCCGCCTTCGCTGTGCAGCAGATCAACCGCGCCGCGCAGCTCTTCCTGCGCCGACAAAATCGCCTGATTTTCGCCGATATGAATCCCGAACGGTCGCAGCAAAATCTTGACGAGAAACTCGATCGTGATCGTAACTGGCCCGAGAATCGCCACGATCACCGAAACCGGTCTCGCAAGCAGCAAAGCCGCCCGGTCCGGCGCATTGATCGCCAATGTCTTCGGCATCACTTCCGCAAAAATGATCACAGCAATCGACATGACCACGGTCGCGTAAATCACGCCCTCCGGGCCAAACAACTGCACGAGAACAACCGTCGAAAACGCCGACGCGCTGATATTGACCACATTATTGCCGATCAGAAGCGCTCCGATCAGTCTTTCCCGCGACAAGAGCAACCGGTTCACGACACCGGCGCGTGCTTCACCGCTGCCCTCAAGCGCGTGCATCCTGACCCGCGATGCGGCCGTCAACGCCGTTTCGGCACTCGAGAAAAATGCCGACAGCGCAAGACACAGAATCACCACCGCCAAGGCAACCCAGGGGTCCGCATGAAATTCAATGTTTTCCATTCATTCAACCCGTTTTTCGTGCAAAATCTTCATCCAGAAACGCACGCACATCATCAACCGCCACATCCGGTGCAATAAAGCTCTCGCCGATCGCCCGCGCCAAAATAAAGGTCAGCTTGCCGCGCTTCACCTTTTTATCCTGCGCCATCGCCTCGAGGATCATTTCGGCAGTCGCATTCCAACCCGGAATCTGGCTCATATGGGTAGGCAGACCCACAGAATGAAGATGCTGCGCCACCCGCTCCGCATCCTGTCCGCGGCAAAGACCGAGCCGGACCGAGAACCGGAACGCACAGACAAGCCCGATCGAAACTGCTTCGCCATGCACAAGACGCGATCCATCATAGCCGACAATCCGCTCGAAAGCATGCGCGAACGTATGCCCGAGATTCAGCAACGCCCGGTCGCCTTCCTCCCGTTCATCCCGCGCAACCACCGCTGCCTTCGCAGCACAACTCGTCCGGATCGCCTCGATCCGCTCAACCCCGCCCGAAAACACCCCGCGATGATTGGCTTCAAGCCACGCAAAAAACGCCGGATCCGAAATCAGCCCGTATTTGACCACTTCGGCATAGCCCGCACGAAATTCTCGGAGCGAAAGCGTATCAAGAACATCCGTGTCTGCCAAAACAAGCCCCGGTTGATGGAACGCGCCCACCAAATTCTTGCCATGCACCGAATTGATCCCCGTCTTGCCACCCACGGATGAATCAACCTGGGCCAGCAGCGATGTCGGTATCTGCACAAAGCGCATCCCGCGCCTTACAACCGCAGCAGCAAATCCGGCCAGATCGCCAACAACGCCGCCCCCAAGCGCCACGACAAGATCGCCCCGCTCCATCTTCGCCGCGATAATCGCCTCGCAGACACGCTCGAACATGGGATAGCTCTTCGACGACTCGCCCGCCGGCACGATCACATGCGCGGTCCGGATGCCCGCGATCTTCAAACTATCCTCGAGCGCGGCAAGATGGATGCCCGCGACCATCTCGTCCGTAACGATGGCACACGCCGCCCCCGGTGCGAGCTTGGCAATCCGCTCGCCCGCCTCCTCGATCAGGTTAGGCCCGATAATGATCTCGTAAGCCCGTTCGCCAAGCTCCACTTTGACCGTCTGGATCACAGGCAAAGGCGCACCGGGATCAATCTTCTTGCCAATTCCAAGGCGACCGGCCAATTCCACCATGGTTTCGTTCACAATTTCCTCATGCGTCACATCGCGCGACTGGATAGTGATCGCCGCCTCGGCATAGATCGGATACCGCTCATCCATCAAACGCCGCAATGTCCCTTCCGGATCCGAATTTTGCAGCAAAGGCCTGTTCGAGCGCTTCCGCACCCGGCGCATCAACACATCGAGATCCGCCTTGAGCCAGATGCTGACACCCGCTTTCCCGATCCGCGCCCGCGTCTCTGCATTGATAAACGCGCCGCCGCCAGTCGCGAGCACCATCGGCCCCTCGTCCAGCAATCGCGCGATCACACGTTGCTCGCCCTGCCGGAATTCCGCCTCGCCGCGTTGCGCGAAAATCTCGGGGATTGTCATTCCCGCGGCGGATTCAATCTCGCCATCCGCATCCGCAAACGGCAAGCCGAGCCGCTGCGCCAGCCGCTTTCCAACCGAACTTTTGCCCGCACCCATCATGCCGACCAGCACAATAGACCTTGTGCCCAACGCCTTCCGGATCAGTCCCGACGGGTCACCCGCCTGCTCATCCGACACCGAACCCTTGCCCACGAAAAAACCCTCGAACAACCCTGTTGAAACCTGTTTGACGAACATCTAGCACATGAATCGCGATCTTTGCAGTCTTTGCGTCGAATCATCATCCGGATCATACTCGACCCGTTGCGATCCCGAAGCAAAACCAGATGAACCAGACCACGCCTCCAACCAACGCGATAGCGGCCTTCCTCGCAATGCTGGCCGCCGAACGCGGTGCAGCCAAAAACACGCTCGACGCCTATCGCCGCGATCTCGAAGATGCCGCGGATTTTTTCAACCCGCCCGCATCTCTCGACACTGCCACCACCGATGCCCTGCGGCTCTACCTCGATCATCTCGCCAAAACCGGCATGAAAGCCAGCTCCGCCCAGCGCAAAACCTCCGCCTTGCGCCAATATTTCCGCTTTCTCTACGCCGAAAACCGCCGCCCCGACGACCCGACCACCCTGATCTCCGCCCCGAAGCGCGGACGCCCCCTGCCCAAAATCCTCACCATCGACACGGTCACCGCCCTGCTCACCGAAGCCGAACGCCAGACAGTCGACCCCACAAATACACCGGGCCGGACCCTCCGCGCGACCCGCCTTTTCGCACTTCTCGAACTGCTCTACGCCACAGGCCTGCGCGTCTCCGAGCTTGTGTCCCTGCCTGCAAGCGCCGGGCGTGTCTCGGAAAATCTCCTCGCGATCAAAGGCAAAGGCGGCCGCGAGCGCCTCGTTCCCCTCACCGGCAAAGCGCGGGAGGCCATTTCCGCCTTCCTCGCGCTAAGGGATCCGAAAGCCCCCAAAAGCCGCTGGCTCTTTCCATCTGACAGCGAAACCGGCCACCTCACCCGCCAAGCCTTCGCCCGCGATCTGAAAGATCTCGCCATTTCCGCCGGTCTTTCCGCCAAACAGGTCAGCCCGCACGTCCTGCGCCACGCTTTTGCCAGCCATTTGCTGCAAAACGGTGCCGATCTCCGCGTCGTCCAGCAATTGCTCGGCCATGCCGATATTTCAACAACCCAGATCTACACCCACATTCTCGACGAACGCCTGCGCTCCATGGTCAATGACCTGCATCCGATGGGCGATACGCCTTAGGAATTGCTGCTTACTTCCGCGACAAGACAAACACGGCCTGCTCGCCAAACAGGTTCCAAAACGACCACGGCATCGCAAACCGCACCGGATGTCCAAAGCGGTCAAGCGCCGTGGAGCGCTCGATCTTCGCATCCATCTCGCCGCATAACGCGACAAAATCGGCAATCGTGCAAAAATGGATATTCGGCGTCTCGTACCACGAATAAGAGAGATTTTGCGTCACCGGCATCCGCCCCGAAAACAGGATTTGCAGCCTTATCCGCCAATGCCCGAAATTCGGAAACGACACAATCGCCCGCCGCCCGATCCGCAACATATGCTCCACCACGACACGCGGTTGCCGCGTCGCTTGCAAGGTCTGCGACAGGATCACATAATCAAACGCACCATCCGGATAATAGGCCAGATCCGTATCGGCATCGCCCTGGATCACCGAAAGCCCCTTGGCAACGCATTCATTGACCCCCGCCTGCGAGAGTTCCATCCCGCGGGCATCAACGCCGCGCCCCTCGGCCAGCAGCCGCAATAGCGAGCCGTCGCCGCAGCCGACATCCAACACACGCGATCCGGGCTCGACCATCTCGGCCACCTGCAGCAGATCAACACGCGCCGCACTCTGTCCGTCGGATAAAAACGCCGCGCTCATGCCCGATCCGCCTTTTTCACAGGAGCAAGCCCGCGCGCACGCGCCGCTGCATCGATAAATCCCCGCGTTGTCTCGAGTAATTCCGGCACATCAAGCAAAAACGCGTCATGGCCCTTGTCCGTCTCGATCTCGACAAATGACACCGAGCCACCTGCCGCATTCAGCGCATGCACAATCGCCCGCGAATCGCTCGTCGGAAACAGCCAGTCCGACGTGAACGAAACAACACAAAACCGCGTTTTCGTTCCCTTGAACGCCTTCGCCAGCACGCCGTCATAATCGGCGGCCAGATCAAAATAATCCATCGAACGCGTCAGATAGAGATAGGAATTCGCATCGAACCGCTCGACAAATGAGCGTCCCTGATATCGCAAATAGCTCTCGACTTCGAAATCAGCATCAAATGAAAAGGTCGGTGCCGTGCGATCCTGAAAATTCCGCCCGAATTTACGGTGCAGGGCGGGTTGCGACAAATAGGTGATATGCGCCGCCATGCGCGCGACCGCCAAACCCTTTTCAGGCCGCGTGCCCAATTCGAGATAGCGCCCGGCATGCCATTCCGGATCCGCCATCACTGCCTGCCGCCCGACCTCGTGAAACGCGATATTCTGCGCCGAATGCTTTGCCGCCGCCGCAATCGGCATCGCCGAAAACACCCGTTCGGGATAACTCGCCGCCCATTGCAGCACCTGCATCCCGCCCATCGAGCCACCCGCCACACAGAACAGCGTCTCGATCCCGAGATGATCCACTAAACGCGCCTGCGCACGCACCATATCCCTGACGGTCACAACCGGAAATTCAAGCCCGCGCGCTTTACCGCCTTCGCCATCACGTGATGCCGGGCCGGATGTGCCGAGGCACGATCCCAGCACATTCGCGCAAATCACAAAAAAACGGTCCGTATCATAGGGCTTGCCCGGCCCGACCATGGTTTCCCACCAGCCCGGACGCCCCGTCACAGGGTTCACATTCGCGACGTGCTGATCGCCTGTCAGCGCATGACACAGCAAAATTGCATTCGACCGGTCGGCATTCAGCGTTCCATAAGTCTGGTAAGCGATCCGCCACGGCGCAAGCACGACCCCGCAGTCAAGCTCAAGTCCCTGCGTCGCATCAAACCGCAAGACCTCGCTCGAAGGCTCGTCCGCCTCGTTGCGCACTGGCGCTGGTGTCGCGTGCGACCGGGTCATGCGTTCCGCTCTCAGGTTCATACGTTCTTTATGCCGAACCTGTTATATGGCAAACTTGACCGCGCCTCACAAGTCCCGGAAGATGATTTTTCCCGTCGGCCGCCAACCATTTGGACTTTGCGTTTGCGGCCTGTCTTCTTTATGAACCATCGGGCTTGAGCGTCTCTGTCGCTTGAAACTGATTGTCTGTTCAAACCGGAATAAGCTGATGGCTGATGCACAGCCCCCCGTCTCCCTCGCCGATCTCCGGCGCGATATTGACCGGATCGATGCAGAAATGCACGGGCTTCTGATGGAGCGCGGCACGATCATTGATCGCCTGATTGCCGTCAAAAAAACACAAGCCACAGGCTCGGCCTTCCGGCCCGGCCGCGAATCCTCGATGATGCGCACCTTGGCCGAGCGGCACGCGGGCATTCTCCCCTTCGATACGGTCGAGAGCATCTGGCGCGTCATCATCTCCACCTTCACCTATGTTCAGGCGCCCTATTCCGTCCATGCCGACATCTCCATCGGCGATGCGCCCATGCGCGACACGGCGCGATTCCATTTCGGTTTCACCGTGCCCTACCTCACCCATCAGGGTGCCGATGCAGTTATCAACGCCGTTGCCTCCTCGGCTGGCGATCTCGGCATTTTCCCCGCGGAACCGAGCGCCAAATCAGGCTTCTGGTGGCGAGGCTTGATTGGTCCCGACACGCCGAAAATCATCGCCCGCCTACCCTTCGTCGAACGCCCCGATCATCCCGCCGGAACACCGGGCTACGTCATCTCCAAACCGATTGAAGACGCAGCAATTCGGGAAACATTGCTCTTCGCCCTTCACACACATCACTGGTCCGACACCGCCACCAAAGCCCTCGCCTCCCTCGGTGCCACCATCGAAGCACAGGCGGAGGATGCGGCGGGCACAGCCCTTTTGCTCTCCTGCCCCGAAACTGTCAGCACCACTACGCTGATCGGGTCACTCACTCCGCTTGAAATTACCGTCCATACTTGCGATGAAATCGGCAGCCACGCCAATCGCTTCCAATTAGCCGCCGCGACGCCCTCTCTGGAATAACATCATGCAAAACCTGCCCGACCGTCCCCAGCCGCGCCCCGGCATTCTCGCGATTGACGCCTATGTTCCGGGCAAAAGCGCGGCACCTGCCGGCGTGAAACTCCATAAACTCTCGTCAAACGAGACGCCGCTCGGCGCATCCCCCGCCGCGATTGCAGCCTTCAAGCATTCTGCCGACCATCTCGAACTCTATCCCGATGGCGCTGCAACCGCGCTTCGTCAAGCCTTGGCCGCCCGCTATGGGCTCGATGCCGGACGCATTGTCTGCGGCTCCGGGTCCGATGAAATTCTCTCCCTGATCACAAACGCCTATATCGGCCCCGGCGATGAAGGCATTTTCACCGCACACGGCTTCCTCGTTTACAAAATTGCCATCATGGCGGCCGGCGGCACGCCAATCGTCGCGCCGGAAACCAATCTAACCTCCAATGTCGACGCGATCCTCGCTTGCGTCACCCCGCGCACCAAAATCGTCTACCTCGCCAATCCCAACAACCCGACCGGCACCTATATTCCCTATGACGAGGTCAAGCGCCTCCACGCCGCTTTGCCGCGCAATGTCATTCTGGTGCTTGATGCCGCCTATGCCGAATATGTCCGCCGCAATGATTACGCATCCGGCATTGAGCTCGTCTCAACGAGCGAAAACGTCATCATGACGCGGACCTTTTCGAAAATTTACGGCCTCGCACTTCTTCGGCTTGGCTGGTGTTATGGCCCCGCCGGCATTATCGACGCGCTCAACCGCATCCGCGGGCCCTTCAACGTCAATGGTCCGGCCATTGCTGCGGGCATCGCCGCCCTTCAGGACGAAAACCACCTCGCCAAGACCCTCGCCCACAACGATCACTGGCTGCCATGGCTTGAGCGTGAAATATCCGCGCTCGGCATTTCGGTGACGCCAAGTGTCGGCAATTTCCTGTTGATGCACTTCCCGAAAACACTCGGCAAAACCGCCCGCGAGGCCGATCTATTCCTCTCCTCTCGCGGCCTCGTCCTGCGCGCCGTCGGAGCCTATGGTCTGCCTGATGCGCTGCGTCTCACAATCGGCAGCGAAGAGGCCAACCTTCTCGTCGTCAATGCGCTGCGTGATTTCATGGCGGGAGCCTGAGCCATGCCTGATCGTCTCGGCGCGCCGCTGCCCGCACCCCTGTTCAACCGGCTTGCCATTATCGGCCTCGGCCTGATCGGCTCGTCACTGGCCCGCGCCGCCCGCGCCCGCAATCTCGCCGCCGCCATCGTCGCCATCGATGGCTCGGAGACCGTGCGCGACCGCGTCACACAGCTCAATCTCGCCGACACGATCACGGGAGATACCGCCAACGGCGTTCAGGATGCAGATTTCATCATTCTTTGCGTTCCCGTAGGAGCCTGCGGTTCTGTCGCCGAAGCCATGCGGCCCGGTCTTGCCAAGGGCGCGATCATCTCCGATGTCGGCTCGGTCAAAGGCTCCATCGTGGCACAGATCGCCCCGCATCTCCCCGCCAATGTCCATTTCGTCCCGGCCCATCCCGTCGCGGGCACCGAATATTCCGGCCCGGACGCCGGATTTTCAACCCTGTTTCTGAATCGCTGGTGCATTCTCACCCCGCCCGAAGGCACGGATCCCGCCGCCACCGCCAAGGTCCGCGCCTTTTGGGAAGCCATCGGCTCGAATGTCGAGGAAATGTCGCCCGCCCACCACGACCGTGTGCTCGCCATCACCTCGCATCTGCCGCATCTGATCGCCTATAATATTGTCGGCACCGCAGCCGATCTCGAAGAGGTCACCCAGTCGGAGGTTATCAAATTTTCCGCCGGCGGCTTCCGAGATTTCACCCGTATCGCGGCGTCCGACCCGACCATGTGGCGTGATGTATTCCTCAACAACAAGGATGCCGTGCTTGAAATGCTCGGCCGCTTCACCGAGGATCTCTCGGCACTCCAGCGCGCCATCCGTTGGGGCGACGGCGAGGCCCTGTTCACGCATTTCACGCGCACCCGCGCGGTCCGCCGCAGCATTATCGATCTCGGACAAGAAGTGGACGCACCCGATTTCGGCCGCCGCACAAAGCCGGACGACGAAACTCAGTAAAGCGGCCCAAGTTCCGCGAGCACAATTGGCCCGATTGCAACTTTGCCATTGCCCAACCGCACCGGCAATTTGAGCGTGCTCGCCTTTAGCGTCCCATCGGATTTTTTCTGCCCCAGCAACGCGCCGAGCAATCCCGTAACACCCTTGTCTTTCCCGCCAATACCGAAAGCCGCCAGCAATCGCTCCGCCCCCGTTGCGTTCAGCTCCAGCTGTCCCTTGGGCCGCCGTTGCGCGTCAAACGTCACCTCGCCCTTGACGCTCACCGCAAACCCCGGTTGCGTGAGGCTCGCCTCGTCAAAAATCATTTTTCCGCCGGATTGAGCCCATTGATCGATCAAAGTCGGCACCAGTCCCCGCTTCAGGAGTGCTGCCTGCTCGGCGCGGCCGCGCAACGCGACATCCATCGGCTCCGCGACACCCGTGAACGCATTGATCACCGGAAAAACCGCACCTTGCACCGCAACCGCGACATCGAGATCGCCCGCGGCCGCCGGTCCCTCAACCAATCGGGCATGAAACTCGGCATGGCCGATTGTGCCTGATGCCGCCGCATCCCCCGCGAGCTGCACCTTCTTCATCTCGACTGAAACACGGTCCGGCGTTTGATCAGCCAAGATATGCACGCTCGCGCGTAAACTTTCCCACGTCGCATCGAGCTTCGTTCCGTCGGCATTTTTCTGCTGCAACGGCCCGCTAAACTCCACAATTGCCAAATCAGGCTGATAAATCTGCGCAACAGCAAGAATCCGTCCCACGCTCGCTTCAAAGGGGACGTTTCCTGCCGCCTTCAGCGTCGGGCCAGTACAAGAAATCTCGATCCGGAACGGATAGCCGCCAATGCTGCGGTCGGGGCATGTCCAGACCCGCCCTGAAGCTGCCTCCTGCGCCATCCAACGGTCCATCGACGTTTCAGCTTGAGTCTTCGCAAACATCCAGAAGCCCGAAAGCGCCAAACCCGCCAGAACAAGCAAAACAGGCGGCCCATAGAGCCTCAAACGCGACGATCTCTTCTGTGGCAGGGAATTCACCATCAATAAGCTTTCATTCTTGCCGAGATTAATCCGGCTCTAACAAATTCGTTTCGATTTTACACTCTTCTCGTTTAAATATCATGACTAACGACTGCCATCTTGCCAATCGGGCATGACGGGGACACGCCGGAAGAACATCCTCGTGAGAGGCTCGATCAGAATGCTTTCAGACACGCACCCGCACGATCTCTGGGTTTTCGGCTACGGATCATTGATGTGGCGGCCCGGTTTCGACCATGTTGAACGCATCGTCGCGACACTTCATGGCTTTCATAGGGCGCTCTGCGTGTATTCTCATGTCCATCGTGGAACGCCTGACAATCCCGGCCTTGTCCTCGGCCTTGATCGGGGTGGTTCCTGCCGCGGCATTGCCTTCCGCGTGCGTCACACCGACACTGAAAAGACAATCGACTATCTCCGCGCCCGCGAACAGGTCACGATGGTCTATCGCGAAACACGCCACACACTCCGCCTCATCGATGGCCGCACCGTTTCCGGCATCGCCTTCACGATTGACCGGACCCACCGGCAATACGCCCCAAAACTCGAATTTGACGAATTGCTCCGCCTGATCAGGCAAGGCGTAGGCGTTTCGGGCGCAAATCCCGACTATGTCACCGCAACCCACGCCCATCTCGTGAGCCTCGGCCTGCATGACCGCACTTTGAGCCGCCTGTCCCGTGCGCTCGAAAACGTCTGATCCCTAAAGACACCGCATCCGGCCCGGCGTCGCCGTCTCGATCCCGGCCGCCCGACGGATCATCCGCTTCTTCAACGGCCCCATCCGGTCGACAATGCCGAGCCCCAGATCACGCGCCAATCGCACCGTCAAATGATCATTCGAGAAGAGCCGGTTCAACCCGTCCGTCACCGCCCCGAACAGGACCGCATCAAACCGCCGCGCTTTCTCGTAAGCGTCCAGCACCGTCACTGTTCCGATATCGAGACCGAGCCCCGCCGCCTCGATAATCCGCTCGGCCAGCACAGCCACATCACGCAAGCCGATATTCAGCCCCTGTCCCGCAATCGGATGCACCATATGCGCCGCATCCCCGACAAGCGCGAGCCGCTCCCCGATAAACCGCCGCGCAATCCCGAAATTCAGCGGATAGGCCCGCGGACGACTGAGCAAAGACAAGACCCCCAGTTTGAGCCCCGCCCGCCGCTCGATCTGCTCGATCAGCGCCGCGTCCGAACGATCAAGCAACGAATCGACCCGATCCTGCGCCTCGGTCCAGACCAGCGAACTGCGATTTCCCGTCAAAGGCAGCCGCGCAAACGGCCCTGCCGGCAGAAAATGCTCTTCCGCCTGCCCGCCATGCGGCCGCTCATGGCCGATCGTCATAACAATTCCCGCCTGCTTGTACGACCACTGATAGAAACTGATCCCGGCAAGCTCGCGAATGGCCGATTGCCCGCCATCGCTCCCGACCAGCAAGCCCGCCTTCATCTCGTCACCGCCCGCAAGCATCACCGCGACCGACGACCCATCCGCCTTGAACCGCTTCACTCTGTCAGAAATCAGCTGAACACCGGCCTGATCCGCAGCAAATAACAGCTTCTCGATCAAGAGCCCCTGCGGCACCATATGCGCAAAGGACTCGCCCGGTTCCACCTCGCCGCCAAAGGTCAGAAACACCGCCCGCACCGGATCATCGAGCCGGCTATCCGTAATCACCATCTCGGTGATCGGCTGGCACGCCTCCTCAATAATCGGCCAGATGCCAAGCCTGTCGAACAGCTTTCTCCCGTCCGCCGCCAATGCAAACGCCCGGTCATCATCCGTCGGTGCCGCCTTGATCATCGGGTCGCACAACGTCACGCGGAGTGTTCCGCCGAGAGCGCGTTTCAGCAACAGCGCGAGCGTCAGCCCCGTCACCCCGCCGCCCGCAATCATCACATCCGTCCGCTGCATCGCGCTTTTATCCCTCATCAATCCCCTTCTAAGGCCTAACCGTGCCGCCTTCAATGCCGCACACTGCCTCACCCTACCGCGGGGGGTGGCATTCCGGCGCAAGCTGAAGCATGATTGCCATCCTTAAAACCTGTCAGCCGGAACCACAAATGACCTCCGCCGTCCAAGACCTTCTCGCTATTCTCGATCTCGAAGTCCTCGAACAAAACCTCTTTCGTGGCCGCAGTCCGCAGGTCGGCTGGCAGCGTGTCTTCGGCGGGCAGGTCATCGGGCAGGCGCTTGTTGCCGCAAGCCGCACCGTCGAGGGTCGGTCGCCCCATTCGCTCCATGGCTATTTTCTGCTCCCCGGCGATCCGAAAGTCCCGATCATCTATGATGTCGAGCGCATCCGCGATGGCCGCAGCTTCACCACGCGCCGCGTCAAAGCGATCCAGCACGGCCAGCCGATTTTCACGCTTTCCGCCTCGTTTCACATCGACGAACCCGGCCTCTCCCATCAAATGGCCATGCCCGACGTCCCGAAGCCTGATCAGCTCCCGAGTGAATCCGATATTCGCGAACGCGTCATGCCGCTCATGCCCGACCCGGTCCGCGCCTATTTCGAGCGCGAACGCCCCATCGAACTGCGCCCCGTCGAATTCAAGCGCTACATGACCCGCGATGGCCTCGATCCCTATTTCAACGTCTGGATCCGCGCCACCGGCACATTGCCGGAGGATCCCGCCATCCATCAAGCCGTCCTTGCTTATGCGTCCGACATGACCTTGCTCGATTCAACCCTCGTTGCCCATGGCCGCACTGTTTTCGAACGTGAAATTCAGGCCGCAAGCCTCGATCACGCGCTCTGGTTCCATCGCCCCTTCCGGGCCGATGAATGGCTTCTTTACGCGCAGGACAGCCCCTTTGCCGGCGGCGCACGCGGTTTTGCCCGCGGCTCGATCTTCACCAGCGATGGCGTCCTTGTGGCTTCCGTTGCGCAAGAAGGCCTGATCCGGCACCGCCCCGATCTTGCTATACCGGCTTTGCCTAAAAAATAGGCAGGTGCCTGATATTGCGCCTTCTGACTCCGGGTCAAAAAGCATAACACGTTGATAATGTTGGTTTTCCTGCTCTGGCACAGCCCTTGAATAGGGTGTGCCAGCTTAAGTCGCGGCCTGTTCACCGCGACGGCACAACCAGGGAAATGACGCCATGAAAATTGTGATGGCAATTATCAAGCCCTTCAAACTCGAAGAAGTCCGCGATGCGCTGACCTCTTTGGGTGTCCACGGCCTGACCGTAACCGAGGTCAAAGGCTATGGACGTCAAAAGGGTCACACCGAAATCTACCGTGGCGCAGAATACGCCGTAAGCTTCCTCCCGAAATTGAAGATCGAAGTCGCCGTTGCCACCGATATGGTCGGCAAAGTCATCGACGCGATCACCGCTGCCGCCAAAACCGGCCAGATCGGCGATGGCAAAATCTTCGTGTTTCCGATTGAACAAGCCGTCCGCATCCGGACTGGCGAACGTGATAACGACGCGCTCTGACGCCGTCTTGCTGGAGAATTTGCCATGACGATCAATAAGTCACTCAAATCGGTGCTCGGAGGCGTGGCGCTTGCAACCCTTGCCGCCGCTTCCGCCTTCGCTGGCGACGCACCCGTTCCCAATAAGGGCGATACAACATGGATGCTCATCGCATCCGTGCTGGTTCTGATGATGTCCGTCCCCGGGCTCGCTTTATTCTATGGCGGCCTTGTCCGCACCAAAAACATGCTGTCCGTGATGGTTCAGGTCTTCGCCATTGTCGCGGTTGTCGCCCTCATCTGGGTTGCATACGGCTATTCGCTCGCCTTCACCAATGGCGGCGGTCTCAATGCCTATATTGGCGGCCTGTCAAAAGCATTCCTGATCGGCATCACGCCCGAATCAGTCGTCGCCACCTTCTCGAACGGTGTTGTTGTTCCGGAACTCACCTATATGGCGTTCCAGATGACCTTCGCCTGCATCACGCCGGCCCTGATCATCGGTGCGATTGCAGAGCGCATCCGTTTCTCGGCCCTGATCGTGTTCGTCATTCTCTGGGTCACCGTCATCTATTTCCCGATCGCTCACATGGTCTGGTACTGGGCGGGTCCGGATGCACTCGCGAGCGCTTCCAAGGCGCTTCTCGACGCAACCGATGACGCCGGCAAGGCGACCGCGCAAGCCAATCTCGATGCTGTCCTCTCGGATGCCGGAATGCTCTTCCAATGGGGCGCACTTGATTTCGCGGGCGGCACTGTCGTCCACATCAATGCCGGTATTGCGGGCCTCGTCGGCGCGCTCATGATCGGCAAGCGCACCGGCTACGGCAAAGAACTCATGTCCCCGCACTCGCTGACCATGACAATGATCGGCGCAGCCCTTCTCTGGGTCGGCTGGTTCGGATTCAATGCAGGCTCCAACCTTGAAGCCAATGGCGTCACAGCCCTTGCCTTCGTCAACACCTTCGTCGCCACCGCCGCTGCTGCTGCGTCCTGGCTGGTTGTTGAATGGATGGCCAAGGGCAAGCCGTCGCTGCTCGGCCTTGTGTCGGGTGCGGTTGCAGGCCTTGTCGCCATCACGCCTGCGTGCGGTTTTGCCGGTCCGATGGGGTCGATCATCCTCGGCTTCGCCGCCGGTGCCGTCTGCTTCTTCTTCTGCTCGACGGTCAAGAACGCCTTCGGTTATGACGACTCGCTCGATGTCTTCGGCATCCACTGCGTCGGCGGTATTCTCGGCGCGCTTGCCACCGGCATCCTTGTCAGCAAGGGTCTCGGCGGAACAGGTATCTCCGATTACATCACCTCGCCGGGCACCATCGTCGAAGGTGCCTACACCCTCGGCGGCCAGCTCTGGATTCAAGGCAAGGCCGTGGTCTTCACGCTTCTCTGGTCGGGCATCGGTTCGGCAATCCTCTTCAAGCTCGTCGATCTCGTCATCGGCCTGCGTGTCCCCGTCGAACAGGAACGCGAAGGCCTCGACATCGCAAGCCATGGCGAGCGCGCCTATAACTACTAAGCGACGACACGCAGGCGGCTCGCCAGGCTCGCCGCCTGCTATTTCCTCCCAAAACCTCGGGGCGGTTGGCAACAATCGCCCCTCTTTTTTGTCGCCTGGCTACCCTAAAGATCCTGCAAGGTGTGAACGTAGCTTTGAACCCACCGGTCAAGTTCTGCAAACCAAGCCACTTTGGCCGCCTCGGAAATGTCAAACGATTTGGCAATGGCTGAGTGAGCAATGACGGTGGTCATACGGCACACAAGTTCAAGCCGGTGCTGCTGATCAACCGATACAAACGGCTGAAGCACCCGCTGCAACGCCTGGGTAACATCATCATCCTCGCTAAAGGCATAGCCTGAGCCGGAGAACATGCGGTCAGAGGCTTCGGCCAGGATCACATAGGCGCGATTGCGGGCATAAAAATCGAGAAATGGCGCCAAAAAGCTCCGAACTGCTTCTGCCATCGATCCCGGCGGCTGCTCAATCTGCTCACTTACAATCTCCTCGGCTAAGGTCGAGATCGCCATGCTGTAGCGTTCAACCAGCGCCATAAGCAGCGCGGTACGATTGGGAAAGAACTGATAGAGCGAGCCCGGAGAAGTGGCTGCCTGTTTGGCGACCATATCCATCCGCAAACCCTCCGGTCCATGAATTAAAATCAAGTCCGCAGCGGTATCCAGCAATAACTGCACCCGGCGGTGACCACGGTCTTGGCCGGGAGGCTTGGCTTTGGGCATGGTCACAGTGAATATCCTTATTGACACTAGTGGATGCGGTGGCTTGACAATACGAGATTTATCTCATATTTACAAATGTGAGATAAATCTCGTATTTTGGGAGTTGCAATCATGAACATCAATCGCCGCGCCGTCATCACCGGCATTATTGCCGCTACGATCCCGTTTTCCGCCAAGGCGGGAACCATCACAGATACCGATGTCATCATTATTGGAGCGGGCTTTGCGGGTATTTCGGCGGCTAGGCAGCTCAAATCGTCGGGGATTCGCGCCATCATCCTCGAGGCGCGCGACAGAGTCGGCGGCAGGGCCTTCACGGACACCCAAACTCTGGGCCGCAAATTTGATCAGGGCCCGTATTGGCTGCACAATAAGGCGACTAATCCTTTGGTTCCCTTGGCGCGCCAATTGGGTACGAACTTGATCGACAGCAGCTATAGCAATCTGCGAGTTTTTGACCAAGGGGCCCTATATCCGGATGTCTCCTATGGCGACGTTGAGGCAGCTTTGGAGGAATGGGAACTTGGCCAAACCTTCGCCCTATTGAAAAAGGACCGCTCACTGGGGGCGAGTCTACCCAATCCAACCCCAGTGCAGAAGTTTGTGAAAAATATTTTTGCTATTGAAATGGGCGAGGATCCTGACTTGGTCTCGCTGCAGAGCTATGCCGCCCTAGAAGCAGGCGAGGATTTGATCCCGGAAACGGGCATGGGCACACTTGCGCAAGGTCTGGCTTCGGGTTTGGATATCCTCTTGGGCTGCCCGGTCTCGACAGTGGTCTGGGATGGTGCCCAAGGCGTCACGGTCAAGGGCAATTTTGGACAATTGACTGGACGAAAGGTCATTATAACCGTGCCTACGGCGGTGTTGGCTGCCGGCGCAATCCGTTTTGACCCGGCCCTGCCTCAGGCCACAGAGGCCGCGATTTCAAACCTGCCAATGGGCGCGTTCGAAAAACACGCAATGGTACTCAGCGAGGCCGTGCCGGACTTGCCCGAATATGCGATGTCCAACAGCAATGTTCAGAAAGGAATTTATCACGTATTGATGGCCTCGCCCGACAAGAAGATGGTCACGGCCCTCCTCCCGGGGACAATCTCAAGAGACCTCTACCGAGAAGGCGCACCTGCTATCGAAGCCTTTACCGATAGCCTGCTCAAAGATGTGATCGGAAGTCAGGTGCGTGTTGAAGCGCGTGCGACCAGCAATTGGCACGGAGATCCCTATGCGCTCGGTAGCTATTCCATCCCAAAGGTTGGTCATGCGGATGCGCGCAAGATCTATGCTCAACCGATTGAAGATCGGCTGTTTTTCACCGGTGAGGCTATCGATGATCCCTTGGCCTTAACCGCCGGCGCGGCCTGGCGCGGCGGTCAAAAATCCGCCAAAACCATTGCGGGCCTGCTGGGTGCCGAGCGGGGCTAAAAAGCCCCGGTTTGCACGAAAACTGGATCACCACAAAATACGCCGCTGGCCCTTACCATGTCCAGCGGCGCTTGCGGGTGGATGAGCGTAGAAAACGTATTGGCTCCGCTGCCACGCCGGTTACGAAAGTCTCTCAAGGTTAATCCGCCATTAACCGCCCTTCCGGTATAAAGGCGCCTCAATCTGCCGGTTGGCGTCCCGTCACCGGTAACAGAGCGGATCAGGACCCTTGTTCAGGGCTCCCATGGGCGACATATGCGTACCACACGAACAAGCCGGGCGAGTTTCGAAGACATTTCCGGCCCGATCAAAGCCTTTCTTGGCCGTCGTCTGGCTGAGTTGGGCGGCGTCATTCTCACCGTACTCATCGTCTGCACCGTCATCGCGCTCGTCACCTGGTCGGTTGACGATCCAAGCCTGAACCACGCCACCGGCAAGCCCGTCGCCAATCTCCTCGGCCGCCCCGGCGCCATCGTCGCCGATCTGATGATGCAATTCTTCGGGCTGGCTTCTCTCGCGCTACTTGCCCCACTCGGCTTGATTGCCCTTCGCCTCCTGTCGGCGCGCCCGCTCACCCGTCCCCGCCTGCGCCTCGCTTTCTTCCTGATCGGCGCGCTGGCGGCTGCCGCACTTGCCAGCGCCCTTCCGGCCATCGGTTCATGGCCGCTTCCCGTTGGCCTTGGCGGCATCATCGGCGACTTGCTTCACGCGCTCTTGAATGTGCTCATACCGTCGAAATCACCAATCATTTCGCTCGTCCCGACACTTATCGCTGGAGTAATCGCCATTCTCGCACTCGCCGCCGCTTCCGGCATCGGGTTCAACCGCTCGTCAGAAATGGATTTCGACACCATCCCGGACACGCGCCCTAAACATCGGACCAGCCGTGAGACGGACATGGACGATGATGACGAAAACACCGATGAACCGGGTTTCGGCGCAATCTGGATCGGCGCCTTGTTTCATAGCGTCATCAGCATCAAAAGCGGGCTGAACCGGCTTTTCCGCACCCGCTCCGACGACGACGACCCGCTGGCCGCCCTTGCCGCCCGCCATGCCCGCCGCAGCGAACCACCACTCTCGGGTCGAACCCGCGCCGCGCCGTCCGAAACGGTGGTGACACCGGAAAAAGGCAAAGCAGCGTCTCCGGCGAAACGTAAATCGGTCCGCCCGCCCAATGGCGAGCTGGATCTTTACACATTGCCGCCCGCAAGCTTGCTCAACGAGGCCAAAAAATCCGTCGGCCCGATCATGTCGAGCGACGCTCTGCAGCAAAATGCCCGCCTGCTCGAAGGCGTGCTCGATGATTTCGGCGTTCGCGGTGAAATCATCCAGGTCCGCCCCGGTCCCGTCGTCACGCTTTACGAGCTTGAACCTGCCCCCGGCATCAAATCATCGCGCGTCATTGGCTTGGCCGATGACATTGCCCGCTCCATGAGCGCCGTTTCCGCGCGCGTTGCTGTCGTTCCCGGCCGCAATGCCATCGGCATCGAACTCCCGAACCACCGCCGCGATACCGTCTATCTGCGGGAATTGATCGCCGAACCCGATTTCATGGACAGCCCGCTCAAGCTGGCAATCTGCCTCGGCAAAACCATTGGCGGTGAACCTGTCATCGCCGATCTCGCCCGCATGCCGCATCTGCTCGTCGCGGGCACCACCGGCTCCGGCAAATCGGTCGCCATCAACACCATGATCCTGTCGCTGCTCTACCGCCTCACCCCCGAGCAATGCCGCCTGATCATGGTCGATCCTAAAATGCTCGAACTCTCCGTCTATGACGGCATCCCGCATCTGCTCACCCCCGTCGTCACCGACCCCAAAAAGGCCGTCGTCGCCCTCAAATGGGCCGTGCGCGAAATGGAAGAGCGCTACAAGAAAATGTCCAAACTCGGCGTCCGCAATATTGACGGCTTCAATATGCGTGTCGGCGAGGCGAAAGCCCGCGGCGAAGTCATTTCCCGCACGGTCCAAACCGGCTTTGACCGCGATACCGGCGAGGCAATCTTCGAAAACGAGGTCATGGACTTGCAGCCCCTGCCTTATCTCGTCGTCATCGTGGACGAGATGGCCGATCTCATGATGGTCGCCGGCAAGGATATTGAGGGTGCCATCCAGCGCCTCGCACAAATGGCGCGCGCCGCCGGCATTCACGTCATTCTGGCCACCCAGCGCCCCTCGGTCGATGTCATCACCGGCACGATCAAGGCGAATTTCCCGACCCGCATCTCCTTTCAGGTCACCTCCAAAATTGACAGCCGCACCATTCTGGGCGAACAGGGTGCCGAGCAGCTCCTCGGTCAGGGCGATATGCTCTTTATGGCCGGTGGCGGTCGCATCAGCCGCGTTCATGGCCCGTTTGTTTCCGATGGCGAAGTCGAAAAAGTTGTCGCACACCTCAAATCTCAGGGTCAGCCGCACTATCTTGAAGACATTACGCGGGATGACGAACTGGATATCGCCAATGACAATGAGGGCACGGTTTTCGATCAGGGCAGCTTCGGCGCTCCCTCCGGCGATCCCTATGATCAGGCCATCGCGATTGTCTTGCGGGATCGCAAGGCCTCGACATCCTATATCCAGCGCCGCCTCCAGATCGGCTATAACCGCGCGGCGACCATCATGGAACGCATGGAGAAGGACGGCATTGTCGGAGCACCGAACCATTCCGGCAAACGCGAGATCCTGCTCGATGCGCCGGCCGGCTCCGGATCCGACGACGATCTTTAAAGGCTCCGCTGCTCACGCGGCCAGAACGGCAAAAGACTCATGAACCGTCATGGCCTCGCCCTCAGTTTCAGTCTCTGCATCGGCACCTCACTTCTGGTCCAGAGCGCGCTTGCCCAACAAATTCCGCTGCCGCGCCCGCGCCCCGCCGAATTCGGCCCGTCCAACATCACGCTGCCCGAACCAGAGGAAATCCCGCAAAAACCAGCTGCTGTCGAGGCGCCTGCTACTCCCGAGCCGGCCAAAGCCGCGCCCGTCAAAACACCGCCAAAAGCGATCATTGCGACTGATGCCAGCCGCGAAACCCTGATCGCGGAGATCAACCGCACCTTGGCCGGAATGAAACATTTCAGCGCCCTCTTCGTGCAAAACGGTTCCGACGGCCAGCGCGCCACAGGCTCTCTCGCGGTCCTCAGGCCCGGTCGGTTGCGCTTCGATTACGATCCGCCCAACGCCATCGAAGTGATTGCCGACGGCAATGTCGTCGCCATCCGCGACAACCGCCTCGGCACACAGGACGTATATTCCATCGGCCTGACGCCGCTCAAATTTCTTCTCCGCGACACGATCAATGTCGAAAACGACGCCAAAATCATCGACGTCAAAGTGTCCGGCGAGCGGGTGATCATCAATCTCGAAGATTCCTCGACCTTTGGCGGCACCTCCCGCATCTCGCTCGGCTTTGACCGCCAGACCATGCTGCTCAAACAATGGACCGTCACCGACCCGCAGGGCTATGACGTCTCCATTCTCCTGACCGCAATCAACCTCGATGACGCGCCCGAACCGCTCCTCTTCGTCGTCCCCGAAAAGCCCGGCACAGCAAAGACCCGTTGACAGCGGCAATCCGGCCCTTGTATCCCCGCCCGCTTCGCTCTAGGCCGGATGAAACACTCATCTGTCCAAGGTAGCGCGCATGTCCCTGACCATTGCAACATGGAACATCAATTCGGTCCGGCTCCGGTCCGGCCTCGTGCAGAAACTCCTGACCGAGGAGCGCCCGGATATTCTCTGCCTGCAGGAAACCAAATGCCCGAATGACTGTTTCCCGCTCGCCGATTTCCGCAAGCTCGGATACCAGCACATCGCCATGAACGGCCAGAAGGGCTATCACGGCGTCGCCATTCTCTCGCGCCTGCCCTTTACCAGTTCCCAGTCGCATGATTTCGCCGACAAGAGCGATTGCCGCCATATCAGCATCACGCTGGGCAAGGAGGCCCGCAAGGCCACGGGCTTCACCATCCATAATTTCTACGTTCCCGCCGGCGGCGACATCCCCGACCCCGAGCAGAACGAGAAATTCGACCATAAACTCCGCTACCTCGAGGATATGATCCGCTGGGGATCCGATCACCAGCCCGCCTCCGGCCCCGCCATTCTCACCGGCGATCTCAACATTGCCCCGCTCGAAAACGATGTCTGGAGCCACAAACAACTCCTCGACGTCGTCTCCCACACCCCGCTCGAATGCGAAAAGCTCGGCGCGGTCATGGCCTCGGCCGATTGGGTGGACGCCGTCCGCCATCTGAAGCCCGAACCCGAGCGCGTCTACACATGGTGGAGCTACCGCTCGGCCGATTGGGCCGAGTCAAACCGCGGCCGCCGCCTCGATCACATCTGGACGTCGAAACAACTTGCCGCCAACATTGAGAGCCTGCGCATCATCCGCGACGCCCGCAGCTGGGAGCGCCCGTCCGACCACGTCCCCGTGATCATCCGCCTCTCTCTATAAAGGCCTGTCGATCTTTTCGAGCATCCTGGACACAGCCGTCAACCCCGCGTTCAACTCCGTCAGACGCCCGCTGAGCAAATGATGCAACCGCACGGCGGTGTCGGGAAACTCCCCCAAAGCACGTTTCACAACCGTCCGCGACACGGTCAATAATGTGCACTCCGTCTCGGCAATCGCCGTCATAGCCCGTGTCGTCGGGATCAAAAGCGCCAATTCCCCGATCAGATCACCCGGCCCCGCAGTCAACGTCGCTCCCGCCTCGCCGCCACCCGACAACCGCAACAATCCAGACACCACAACGACACCACCCGCCGCCGCTGCCCCTTCCTTGAACACAGTCTCGCCCGCCGCGACAACCTGCTCGTCCGTCGCAAACGCGATCAGCCGCAAGGCTTCCTCGCTGAAGGCCGAGAAAAACTCCAGCCGCCGCAACAATTCCAGCCCCGTGCCGCTCATCGCGCAGCCCCTTCCCCGACCATCAGCCTGTACCCGCCCGCTTCAGTGACAAAAACCTGCCCGGCCTCGATTTTCTGCCTGAGCCGGTAAATATGCGTCTCCACCGTATGCGTTGTCACGCCCTCCGCATAGCCCCACACTTCCGCAAGCAACGCCTCCCGCGTGATCAACGCCCCCATGCTGCGATGCATGAACAGCAGAATTTCCGTCTCTTTTTCCGTCAATTTGATCCGGTCGCCACGCTCATCCTCGAGCACTTTGAGACTGCGCCTGAGCCGGTACGGCCCGATCGTCACATAGGTCTCGTCCTGCGCCCGATACGCCGTAATCAACACCCGGATCCGCGCCAGAAGCGCCGCAATCCGGAACGGCAGCGCAAACCCCGTCATCCCGTCCCCTTCCGGCGCCTCGACGCCCGGCAGGAGAACAGGCCCGCGATAGCCAAGGCCGCGCAAAACCGCCGCCGTCTCCCCGTCAAAACACACTGCGAGGTCAATGCGCTCCGCCTCGTCCCCTGAAAGGCCCGGCGCGTGCGCCGCAAAAACCGTCACCCGCATATCACCGCCCGCCTCGATCTGCTCGCGCAAATCCGCCATCCGGTCGGAGACGGCTGAAACAAGCGCGATATGCATCATTTCCGGCATGTTCTATTCCGGCTTGCGACACGCAGAAACGCGCCTTGCGGCCCGTTCCGGCTTGCCCGGGGACATCAGGTTGAGTAAACCAGCCCCGTGCCCGCATGCAAGCGGCAAAATTCCGGTACCCTTCCGCGAGCAAGCCCATGCCGTCCCGCCCGCTTTCCTGCCTCCGCCTTGTCCGCTCGCGTGAAAACCGGTCGCGCGCGGTGCTCATGGCGGGTGCACTCCGCCTTCCCTGCGCCCTGGGCCGCGCGGGCCTCACACGCTCGAAGCGCGAGGGCGACGGCGCCACTCCCTGCGGCACGCTCCGCGTCACGGCCATCTATGTCCGCCCCGACAGCTGGAAAACCCGCAGCTCCTTCCCCGTCTGGCACCCGATCAGGCCAAATCTCGGCTGGATCGACGATCCCGCCTCCTTCCGCTACAACCGCCCCGTCCGCCTGCCCGCAAAAGCCCGCCACGAAACGCTCTGGCGGCAGGATTCCCTCTACGACATTATCCTCGAAACCGACTGGAACCGCCGCCCCGCCATACGCGGCCGTGGCAGCGCGATCTTCATCCACCTCGCCCGTCCGGGCCTTTTGCCCACGGAAGGCTGCCTCGCCTTCAGCCGCGCCGATATGCGCCGTCTTCTGCCCCTGATTGGCCGCGACACGCGCATCCTGATCGGCTAATCTGGCGCATCACTCCGAGAGTTCCCCCGTGCCCGACCAAAACCCCTGCCTTCTCTTCGATATTGACGGCACGCTCACCGACAGCGACCGCATCCACATTCTCGCTTTGAACGAGATTTTGCGGCCCTATCAGCTGAATGTCGACCACCACACCTATATCCACACCATTGCCGGCCGCATGAATGCCGAATTCCTCTCCGAACTCGTCCCCGCCCTCGATGCCGACGCCATCCGCCTCATGGGCGAGCGGAAAGAGGCCCTCTTCCGCGACATGGCCGAAACGCTCGAGCCGTTGGAAGGCCTTCTCGATCTCCTCGATTGGGCGGAAAAATCCCGCAGTCCCTATGCCGCCGTCACCAATGCGCCGCGCGTCAACGCCGATTTCATGCTCGCCAAACTCGGCCTCGCCAAACGCTTCGAAACCGTCGTGATCGCCGAAACCCTGCCCCACCAAAAACCGCACCCGCTGCCCTATCTCACAGGCCTCGAGCGCCTGGGCGGCCACGCAACAAAAAGCGTGGCCTTCGAAGATTCCCGCTCCGGCATCACCGCCGCCGCCAAAGCCGGCGTCGCCGTCATCGGGCTGACAACCTCGCTCGACCCCGAAACCCTGAAAACCCACGGCGCCCACCTCACCGCCCCCAACTACACCGACCCCACCCTCTGGCACCTGATTCGCACCACTACCGGGAGATAAACCACCAACCGGACCGGACGCCTCCCGGCGCGCACCTCTAGGGCGCCACAAAAGCAAGGCAGGAGCCTCGCGGTCCATAATCCCGTCATCGCGAGCGAACGCGAAGCGATCCAGCTAATGCCCGCCAAGTCTCTCCCACGCCCGAAACCCGCTCACCCCTCGCCAATCCCCAACTGGATTGCGTCGCGTTCATCGTTCGAAAAGCGTCACCGGCGCTTTTCGTTCTTGCCGTGCAAGAACCACTCCTCACCTCGCAATGACGTGCCCCAACCGTCATGGCCGCCCTTGTGGCGGCCATCCACGACTTGCCTTAACAACCGTCATCGCAGTGAGGCGTGTCCACCAGAGGCACACCCCTCGCACCCGTCATCGCGAGCGAACGCGAAGCGATCCAGCTAATGTCCGCCAAGTCTCTCCCACGCCCAAAACCCGCTCACCCTTCGCCAATCCCCAACTGGATTGCGTCGCTCCCGCTTGCAAAGATGCATCCCCGCCTATCGCCTCACACTTTTCCCGGGCCCGCCAAATCCGAAAACGTCGTAATCCGCACGGCACCATCGGGAAAACGCGCAATCACATCCAATTGCCCGCCCATCGCCTCAATATGGCTGCGGAGCGTCGAAATATAGATATCCGTCCGCTTTTCAAGCTTGGCAATTGCCGGCTGTTGCACGTGTAAAATATCCGCCAGCATTTTTTGCGATAGGCCCCGCGCCTGCCGCAGCTCGTCAAGCGGCATATCAGCCAACAGCGCTTGCGCCTTCGCCGCCGAACGGGCACGCGCCTCGGGCGACATCTTCGCCCGCAAATCCGCAAATTTTTTGGCCATCAGATCAATCCCTCACGCTTCAATTCTTCCAGATGCGCATCATATAACCGATCCGCAATCGGAACATTCACCTCATACCAACGCTTGTCGCTCCCCACCGTCATCGCAGTGAGGCGTGTCCACCAGAGGCACACCCCTCGCTACCGTCATCGCGAAGTGAGGCGTGTCCGCCAGAGGCGGCAAAACGATCCTGTGAATCGTTTTGAACAACGAACGTGAAGCGATCCAGCTAATGCCCACCAGTTCTCTCCCACGCCCGAAACCCGCTCACCCCTCGCCAATCCCCAACTGGATAGCGTCGCGTTCATCGTTCGAAAAGCGTCACCGGCGCTTTTCGTTCTTACCGTGCAAGAACCACTCCTCACCTCGCAATGACGCCCCCAAACCGGACCGCGCGCCTCTCGGGCAGGGCACCTCTAAAGCAACACAAAAGCGAGGCAGGAGCCTCGCGGTCCATAATCCCGTCATCGCGAGCTTGCGAAGCGATCCAGCTAATGTCCGCCAAGTCTCTCCCACGCCCGAAATGCAACCCGCTCACCCCTCACCAATCCCCAACTGGATTGCGTCGCTCCCGCTCGCAATGACGCAACCCAAACCGGACCGCGCGCCTCCCGGCGCGCACCTCTTGAGCGGCGCGAAAGCGAGGGAGGAGCCTCGCGGTCCATAATCCGATCACACCCCCCCAACCGTCATGGCCGCCATCCGCGACCTGCCTTAAGACCCCACTTGTCAAATTTATAACGTTAGGTAATATCTCGTTACCCTTTCGCCTCGAATTTTTGCGTATCAGGTTTGAAATTAGGCTCAGGACTCATTGATTAGAGCCAGAAGATTACAGTTGCTGCGATGCAGATTGCGGACATGAAGGTATGAGCGCACCTATCATAACGGGTGTGGATGCGCCTCCAATCTTTCAACCGACCAAACATGTTCTCGATCTTGTGCCT